>JAUYUF010000024.1 GCA_030694835.1 Flavobacteriaceae bacterium
TGAATTTCACCTTTAACGAATCTGAAATCACGCAATTAACACTGAATGAATCTTCAACATATGAAGGAATTGAAACAGGTGGAATTCAAGGTGGTGTTGGAAATACTGTTCAAAGACATTCAGTAGGCTACGCACCAAGCACCTTCTTTTTATACCAACAAGTATATAATGCTGATGGTACACCCGCTGAAGGTGTTTATGTAGATAGAAATGAAGATGGAGCCATTACCAACGCCGATAAATACCGAGGTGAAAAACCGGCAGCAGATTATTTCTTCGGATTTAACTCTAGCATCAATTATAAAAACTTTGATTTTAGCATGGCCTGGAGAGGAAGTATCGGTAACTTTATGTACAATAACGTAGATTCTGACCGCGGTTATTTATTAAATACAACACGTTACCAAAACGTAATCAACAACAGCGTTCAAAATGTGTTGGAATCTGGTTTTGTTGATGGTGGCACTAACCGATATTTATCTGATTACTATTTACAAGATGCTTCTTTCTTAAAATTAGACAACATTACTTTAGGATATACTTTTAATACTACTTCAAAAGGTGTTAAAAATATGAAAGTGTATGGTTCAGCTCAAAATGTGTTAACTATTACTAAATATGATGGATTGGATCCTGAAATTTATGGTGGAATTGACTATAACTTATATCCAAGACCAAGAACATTCTTATTAGGAGTTAATCTTGATTTTTAATTATTAAAACACAGAATTATGAAAATTAATTGGAAAAATATTTTCTTCATAGGTACATTAGTTAGTATGTTCATGCTTACATCTTGTACTGATGATTTAAAAATAACTCCAGAAGACGATGACAACATTGCTTCGGATGAGTTTTACAATAATCCAGCTTCTTATAAGCAAGTATTAGCAAAACTATATGCTGGATTAGCCATTAGCGGACAAGAAGGTCCTGCTGGACGACCAGATATTACTGGAATAGATGAAGGTTTTTCTCAATATTTAAGACAATATTGGTTAGCCCAAGAAGTAACTACAGATGAAGCTGTAATTGGATGGGCAGATGGTAGTTTACCAGATTATCATGAACACGATTGGAATGAAAATAACGAATTTGTAAGAGCTTTATACAATAGAATACTTTATCAAATAACCGTTGCTAATGAATTCCTTCGTCAAACCTCTGATGCTAAATTAGATGCACGTGGAGTAACTGGCACTTTACGATCAGATATCGCTGTTTACAGAGCAGAAGCTCGATTTTTAAGAGCTTTAAGTTACTGGCATGCCCTAGATTTATATGGTAATTTCCCTTTTGTAACTGAAAAAGACGCACCTGGCTATTTCTTCCCAGAGCAAAAAGACAGAACCTTCTTATTTAATTTTATTGAAACAGAATTAAAAGATGTAGAAGCAACTTTGTTAGCTCCAAAATCTAATGAATATGCAAGAGCCGATAAAGCTGCAGCATGGATGTTATTAGCTAAGTTGTACTTAAATGCAGCGGTTTATACTGGAACAGCAAAATATGGCGATTGTGTTATCTACAGTAAAAAAGTAATTGATGCTGGATACGTAATAGAACCTGCCTATAAAAACTTATTTTTAGCAGATAACCATACTGCAAACGGTGTCATTTTCCCTATCGCATTTGATGGATTAAGAACGCAATCTTGGGGTGGTACAACTTTCATTATTCATGCAGCTATTGGTGGGAATATGAATCCTGCTGATTTTGGTGTCAACGGCGGTTGGGGCGGAACCCGCACCACTAGTGCTTTAGTTAATAAATTTGACTTGAATTTAGACCTTGTTGCTGCTAATAATGCTATTGGGACTGCTTCATTATGGGGACTAGTTGGTAATTTAAATGACTGGGGAGGTGCAGGTCCAGATATCGCTTTGAGACAAACAGGTACTACTAATATATTTGCTGGATTTGTTAAAATCAATAATGATGGTGAATTAAAATTTAGATACAATCATGATTGGGGTAATAATTATGGCGATAACGGTGCAAATGGTACTATAGATGCTGGTGGAGATAATATCAAAGTTAAAAAAGGAACATACAGAATTTCTCTAAACTTGGCAAATAATACCTATACAATTGTTGAAGTAAAAGATGCAAGAGCTGATTTCCATAGAGATGGACAGAAATTAGAAATTGAAAGTATTGGTACTTTTACAGATGGTTATGCAATCCGTAAATTTAAAAACGTAACAAGAACAGGGGTTTCTGGATCTGACAAATCAGGTAATCATACGGATACTGACTTTCCAATGTTTAGAATTGAAGATGCCTATTTAATGTATGCCGAAGCAACTGTAAGAGGGGGTGCAGGTGGTAATGTAGGCTTAGCAGTTGGTTATGTTAACCAGTTAAAACAAAGAGCTTTAGGAAGTACTGCTGCTAATATTTCTTCAACTGATTTAACATTAAATTTCATTTTAGATGAAAGAGCTCGCGAATTGTATTGGGAGTGTCATAGACGTACCGATTTAATTAGATTTGGAAGATTTACAACCGGAACTTACCAATGGCCTTGGAAAGGTGGAGTAGCAAATGGAACTGCAACCCAAGTATTCAGAAATATTTTCCCAATTCCATCTTCAGATTTGAATGCCAATCCAAATCTTAAGCAGAATCCTGGTTATTAATTTTAAATATTAGAACAATGAAAAATATATTCAACAAATTATTATTACTCATAGGGCTTGCCATTTTTGTAAGTGCCTGTGAAAAAGATGATGATTTTGCAACTTTAAATCCAGATGCTGTATTAACTGCTACTGCAAGTAAAACAGCAGTTGTTTTAGTTAAAGATGATCTAGGAAAAAATGCCTTAACAGTAACTTGGACCGCTCCAGAATATGGATTTAGTGCAGCACCTGTTTATAGAGTCTTATTGGATGTAAAAGGCAATAACTTTAGTAAAGCTTATGCAGTAACCGTTGGAACCAATTTGCAAAAAACATTTAAAACCGAAGAACTCAATAAAATATTATTGAATTTAGGAATTAAAGCCAAAACAGCCACTTTTCTTGATGTAAAAGTAGAATCTGTATTAAGTCCATCAACAATTATCAGTTCAAGTATTTTATCACTTAATGCAACTGCATACACTGATATTTTAGACTTATCTACTCCATGGGGAGTTGTAGGAAGTGCCACGCCAGGAAGCTGGAATGGACCTGATTTACCATTTTACCAAACAACAGCAGCTAATATCATTGTAGCTTATGTTACTTTAGTAAATGGTGAAATTAAGTTTAGAATGGATAATAGCTGGACTGTTAACTACGGAGACGATGGCGCCAACGGAAGTTTAGAAGCTGGTGGTGCGAATATGGTAGTTTCTGCAGGTACTTACAAAATTACATTCAACACAACATCTTTAACATATACGATAGAAGCTTTAACTTGGGGTCTTGTAGGTAGCGCTACTACTAATGGTTGGGATGGTCCAGACATGAAATTAACCTATGATCCTTTTACAGATCAATGGAGAGCTGTTGTTTATTTAAAAGCAGGAGAATTAAAAATCCGTAAAAACAATAGTTGGGATCTAAATTATGGTGATGATGGAGCTAATGGAACCTTAGAACAAGGTGGTGCTAACATTGTTGTAACTGCTGGTTGGTATTTAGTTTCAGTAAATTTAACAAAATTAGAATATACTGTTGAAAAAACCAATGTATGGGGTATTGTAGGATCTGCTGCTCCAAACGGTTGGGATGGTCCAAATGTTAAGTTCGTTCCAGATTATAGTAGAGAAGGTTATTTCTTATTAAAAGGAGTAACACTTATTGATGGAGAATTTAAATTCCGTCAAAATGATTCATGGGATGTAAACTATGGTGATAATGGTAATGACGGCACTTTAGAATCCGGTGGAGCAAACATTCCTATTACAGCAGGTATCTATGATTTTGTTCTTGATTTTAGTGCACCAAGTGCACCAAAATATACGAAAGTAAAAAAATCATAACACTGTTAAATACACTAAAAAAGGCTGTGAAAACAGCCTTTTTTTCTTAAATTAGTAACTGTTAATTTAATCATTAACAGCAACACCTTTAAGATATTAGTTGTTCATTTTTACAACCAACATCCTAAAAAATTATTAAGATGAAAAATATTCTATCCTCTATACTGTTTTTAATTACCTACATAATAACTGCTCAAGTAACTACAGTTCCGACATTACCAACTGCTTCTGAAGTTATAACCCTAACTTTTGATGCTACCAATACTCCTTTAAAAGATTATACGGGAGATATTTATGCTCATACCGGTGTAACCATAGGAGGAGTTCGTTGGCAAAATGTAATTGGCACATGGGGAGTAAATACCTCACAACCTAAATTAACAAGAACGGGGACTAATACCTATACTCTTATAATTACTCCAAGCATATATACTTTTTATAATGTTCCAACTTCTTCAGTTATTACCGAATTAAATTTGGTTTTTCGTTCTTCAGCTGTAAATGGACAGCCGCAAACTGCTGATATATTTATCCCCATTTATCCTGCTGGATTAAACGTTTCTTTTACAAATCCACTACAAAATAGTGTATTTGATTTAGGGCAATCGGTAAACATCACTGCAGAGGCATCAGTAAATGCTAATCTCGAATTATTTATTAATGGCGTTTCACAACAAATCGCTACAAATACCAAGACAATTAACAAAAATTACACCTTTACAACAACTGGTACACACACACTAAAAGTTACTGCTAATAACGGAACTACAACTAAAGAACAAATCATTTCGGTGTATGTAAAATCGCCAACACAAATCGCTGCAAAACCTGCAAATTTAAAATATGGCATCAATAAAAATCCAGATAATTCTGTTACATTTTTACTGAAAGCTCCTTTTAAAAACGATGTTTTATTAATAGGTGATTTTAATAACTGGACGTTAAACGCCACTTATCAACTTTTTAAAGATGGTGAAGATTTCTGGATTACTGTTCCTAGTTTAAACATCAATACCGAATATGCGTATCAATACTTCGTTGATTATACCATCAAAATAGCCGATCCTTATTCTGAAAAAATATTAGATTCTTGGACCGATCAATACATCAAAGCTGGTAATTATCCAAACCTAAAAGCATATCCAACCAATTTAACAACAGGTTATGTTTCTACTTTTAAAATTAATGAGGAAAATTACAATTGGACTGTAACTAATTTTACCAAACCAAATCAGCATAACTTAGTAATTTACGAATTATACTTTCGCGATTTTACAGAATCTGATTCATTCACCGAAGCTATTACTAAGCTTGATTATTTAGTTTCTTTGGGTATTAACGCTATCGAATTAATGCCTATTAATGAATTTGAAGGCGCCGATAGTTGGGGTTACAATCCTGCTTTGTATATGGCTCTAGATAAATCTTACGGCACCAAAAATGATTTTAAAAAGTTTGTTGATGAATGTCACAAAAGAGGTATCGCCGTGTTGGCAGATGTCGTTTTCAATCATTCCTATGGTCAATCTCCTCTATTACATCTGTATTGGGATTCATCAGCTAATAAACCGGCATTAAACAGCCCTTATTACAATAGAAACCACAACTTTGTAGATAACGGAAGTGCTCAATGGGGCTATGATTTTAACCATGAATCTACTTATACAAAAAACTTTTTTAAGGATGTATTAACTTATTGGATGACCGAATATAAAATAGATGGTTTTCGTTTTGATTTTACTAAAGGATTTTCAAATACCGAATATTATGGTACTTCAAACTGGGGAAGTGCTTATGATGCTGCACGAATTTCCAATTTAAAAAATTATGCCGATCATGTTTGGAATCATAATCCTACTAATAAACCCTATGTAATTTTTGAACATCTTTCTGATAATCCTGAAGAAAAAGAATTGGCTGATTATGGTATTATGTTGTGGGGCAATATGAATTACAGTTACTCTCAAAATAGCATGGGCTATTCAACTGGAACTGATATTTCTTGGATTTCTCATAAAGCAAGAAATTGGAATCAACCCAATGTGGTGGGTTATATGGAAAGTCATGATGAAGAGCGTATGATGTACCGAAATATCAATTCAGGAAATGCAACTCAAAGTCCAACTTATAACGTAAAAGAATTAAAAACTGCTTTAGCTAGACAAGAATTGGCAGGCATGTTTTTCTTAACTATTCCTGGTCCTAAAATGATTTGGCAATTTGGAGAATTGGGCTATGATTTTTCTATTAATCGATGTACTGATGGATCTATTAATAACGATTGTAGATTGTCTAGAAAACCTATCAAATGGGATTATTTCAATGATAATAACAGAAAACATGTTTACAGTACTTGGGCCACATTAAATGCATTTAGAAAAATTCATCCCGCTTTTCAAACTAACGATTTTACGTTGAACGTATCAACCTTACTTAAATCAATTCAATTAAAACATACATCGATGGATGTAGTTATCGTCGGTAATTTTGATGTAACTACAAAAGCTATCAACCCTCAATTTACCAAAACAGGAACTTGGTACGAATATTTTACAGGTGAAATAAGAACAGTTTCTAATACTACAGCTACAATCGATTTAAAACCCGGTGAATATCGATTGTATTCTACTGTTAAAATAGCAGATCCTTTTGGCACAGCTTCCGAAGATAACGATGGTGATGGAGTTTCCAATTCATTAGACCAATGCCCTAATACATTGATTGGAACTCAAGTTAACACGAATGGTTGTTCTATTTTTTCATTGCCTGCTACCAATTTTAAATTAGAAACAACACAACCTACGTGTCAAGGAAAAAATAACGGGATTTTAAAAATCACCGCAACAGAAAGTCATAATTATGTGGCTACTGTTAATGGTACAGAATATCCATTTACAACCACATTAAACATTTCAAATTTAGCACCTAAAACCTATCCAATTTGCATAAAAATACCTGCACAAAACAATTATACGCAGTGTTTTGAATTTACCATCACCAATCCTCCGGGATTAGTAGGCCGTACTGCTTTTGAATCACTCGGAAATAAAACTGTTGCAAACATTACTATTGAAACGGGTACAGCTCCTTTTGTAGTTGAAGTGAACGGTAAATCGGTCTTAGAAACATCAGAAAACTCGATGAATGTAGCCATCAAAAATGGTGATTTAATTAAAGTAAAATCAAGCATAAGTTGCGAGGGAACGTATAATGAAACCATCAATTTTTTAAAAGACATCACCGTATATCCCAATCCAACAACTGATTTTATTACAGTATTTTTGCCAGATTATGTTCTTCAAAGAGAAGTCCCAATTCAATTGCTCAATTATACTGGAAAAGTTGTTTACAATCAAACAATCGATGTTATCAATCAGCAAATACGTGTTCCTTTGAACCAATTACCAACAGGATTATACATTTTAAGAGTTCAATTAGATTCGTCCCTAACCTTTAAAGTGATTAAAAAATGAGAACATTAATAGCGCTTAGTATTGGATTTATGTTAGCGTCTTGTGGAGGTGGTGATGATACTCCCACTCCACCACCAGCAGAAAATAAAGCTCCTACCGTACCTTCTTTAGTTTATCCTACCAATAATTTATTGTGTACTAATAATACTTTAGACTTTTTATGGAATGGTTCTACCGATCCTGAAGGAGATAATATTACTTATGAAGTAATGATAGCCAAAGATGCCCAATTTACACAAGGTATTCAAACTCAAAATACGGCTTCCCTAACAAAAACTATTTCCCTAGAAAAAGGAGTAGCTTATTACTGGAAAGTAAAAGCAGTAGATAGCAAAAGCAAAGCTAGTGATTATACACCTACTTGGAGTTTTTATACTGAAGGTGTGGGTATTATCAATTACTTACCTTTTGCTGCTGGACTTGTAAAACCTTTGATGAATAGTTCTTTAACGGACACATCAACTGTTTTAGAATGGACT
>JAUYUF010000025.1 GCA_030694835.1 Flavobacteriaceae bacterium
GAGACGTTCGGTTACTCGTTCTGCCAATACTGGAATTTCTGCTATAATCAACCAAAAAGGAGATCTTATTCAATCTATTCCATACGGTAAAAAAGGAGTTTTAAAAGGGAATTTAAAACTGAATAAAGACTTTACTTTTTATACTTTACAAGGAGATTATATTGCTCGTATATCTATTTTTGTGATGGTATTGGTGTTGTTATCTTCGTTGTTTAGGAAGAGGAACAATGAGCAGTGAACCCTTCTACCAGCTCAGGGCAGGCAGTGAAAAGTGAAGAATGGGCAGTTGGCAGTCACAGTATTCAGTTAAACAGTTCAACAACTTTACAACTTTACAACTTTACAATTCAAAAGTTAACCAATTAAACTGTCACCCGGGCAGAATCGGGGGAATCAATTAAACAGTTCAACAATTCGACTATTCGACAATTAAACTGTTCAACAACATTTAATATCCTTTATAAAACAAGACGGTATTGACTGTTTTTAGGATTATTTTAATATCCATCAGTAAATTGCGTTCTTTTATATAATATAAATCGTAACACAATTTCACCTCTTGATCTTCAACTGTGTTAGCATAAGGATATTCAACTTGTGCCCATCCTGTTAAACCAGGTTTAATGACATGACGAATCGCATAAAAAGGAAGCTTTTCTTCTAACATTTTTACAAATGTTGGTCGCTCTGGGCGGGGTCCAATGACCCTCATTTCACCTATTAGAACATTGTAACACTGAGGTAATTCGTCAATCCGAGATTTACGCAAAAATTTCCCAAAAGGTGTAATTCTCAAATCATCTTTAGTAGCCCATAAAGGCAATCCTTTTTCTGCCCCCTCTATCATGGTCCGTAGTTTATATATTTTAAAGATAATCCCATTTTTACCTACTCTTTTTTGATCATAAAAAAGAGGTCCTTTATTCAAAAAGTGATTAATTACTATAATAATAGGTATTATTACTAAAAGAAATAACAAGCCAATAAGAGCAAATAAAATATCAAAAATTCTAATAAAACTTAAGTAAGTTGTATTATTAATATATTTACTATAGGTAAAATAATCGTAGAAAGAATCATTCAATCTAGATTTAGCAATTCTCTTTGTGAGTTGCTCAACGAATTCATTGTTAGAAATAACGACAACTCCTTGCTCAAATATTCTTAATATTGAATGACTATATACTTGAAATGAATCTTTGATGGCTTTACCACATATAATTAAAGTGGTTACTCTCTCCTTACTAATTATTTCTTCTAATGACGGATTATGGATAGAATACCATGCAATTTGATTACCAATAGCATCAATTTTAGCTGAAGACACATACCCAACTATCGAATACTCACTAGAATATTTGGAAGTGATGTCAACTAATTTTTCAACATCTTCTGATTCTCCAATTATTAAGACTTTTTTTAAGAAAATAGGATGAAAGAAAAAGGTGATGTATAGAATCCTCCATAATAGCAAAGACCATAATATAGTTTGAAAAATAAGGAGTATTTCAATTCTTGAATTAGGAAGGACGGGTGCAATAATTGGTGTAAAAATATAGCTAACCGTGGTAAAGATAGCGGTTAAAAACACACTTCGGATGGTAAAATACAAATCATATGATTTAGCAATATGGTAGAGTTCAAAGATTTCACCATACATTAAAAAATAAACGGTATAGGTTAGTAACCAAACGAATAAGTTAGAATCAAATCCGTTAAAATACTTTAATTTAAATAAAAAGGCTATTAAAACAATACTGACTATCGTTACTAATAAATCAACAATGCGCAAGATCACGCCTCTCTTCAAAAATTGAAGATGTTTAATGCTTTTCTTTTTAGAATAATTGTTCATATTGCTCACTTAAAATTCTAAAGTTATGATTTTTTAACACATAATAATACCCTTTTTTGCCCATATAATTCCTTTGCTCTACTGTCATTGATTGAAAAGATTTTATTCCTTCTACAATGGCATTGGCACATTCTGGTTTAACTGTAATACCACAACCCGATAACTGAACTGGATCATTAATATATTTTGAAGAAACTAGAACGGGTTTTTTAGCTAACATATAATCGAAATACTTATTTGATGAAACACCATAATCAAATAAACGGGTATCATTCCTACCTATAAAACACACATCGAATTGTTCTAATATTAATTGTACTTGTGATTTTTTGATTTTAGGTAAGAAAGTTATATTGGAGTTTCCTTTAGTAATTTCTTGTAACTCAGATTTTAAATACCCATCACCCACACACACAAAATAAACAGAGGAATCTTCTTTTAAAATCACACTTGCACCTATAAAATATTCCAATGCATTTGCTAAACCAATAGTTCCTGCATAACCAATTATGAATTTATCTTTGGGAATATTATAGATTATTTCTTTAGACAATTGTTCCTTATCTAATAATTCTTGATCAATACCATTTGGAATCCACACAAATTTCTTCGGATTTCTTGAAATTGGATTGATGTATTGGCCTGCTTTAGGTAACAGTGAAACAATATAATCTGCTTTTCGATATCCAAAAGTTTCCAACCATTTCATCAAAAGAATCATTGGATGATAAGATTTATAACCTTTTAAATACAGTGGTGTTAATGGCCACAAATCTCGAATTTCAAAAAAAAGTTTCTGTGCTTTATAGCGTTTTTTTAAAAACCAACCTGATACAATTGGAAAAATTGGCATGGATGATACAATGATCACATCGGGCTTGGAAATTATTTTTTTAGTTAAAAAAAGTACCTTAAATGCAAAAACAATCATACTCCACAACTTAAAAACACTGGCTGCATTATAAACTGGTATTTTTACCCAACAAAAAGTAATACCTTCTTCTATTTTTTCGAGCGTAAAAGTTTGTTTTGCAATGTTGGGCTGATTTATAAATAAATGGTTATAAGAGCCCGAAATAATCACTACCTCATAACCCTTTTTTACCCAATATTTACTTAAAAAATAATGACGTTCTCCCCATCCTGAATCTGGTTTTCCAGCCGTTTGATTGATTACCCAAATTACTTTACGCATACTTATTTAATGTTTGAAATAACAGCTTTAAACTTGCCGTTTTCATTTCTTTGAATTTCATCTACAAAATTAAACTTTAGTGAAGATTTTCCTAATTGACTTTCTAATCGCTCTTTAATTATTGTTTCTTGAGCTGAAGAAAATCCTTGTTCTACTTTTAGATTAATCACAAATTCTGTACGAGAAAACTGCTCTATTTGAGCCATCTGTAAATAAGGAATATCGGTAAATAAACTGTGAAATCGCACCATTTTTCTTCCATCAACACCAATAATGACATCTTCTATTCTACCTTCAATTTCTTGGATGATAGGAAAATTCATCTCAGACTTTGATATTTGTGAAGCTGAAAATATTACTTCATCTCCAATTCTATATCGAATTAATGGCTGATCAAAATTTAACAAACCTGTTGCAATTACCTCCCCAATTTCTCCTATTTGTGCTGGTGTTCCACCATTTTTAATAACTTCCATAATTCCAGAATCAGGACTAAACAACAACTCTCCTTGATTATTCTCTGAAATTAACCCACAAGCTTCTACTCCACTATAAGCATCAAAAACTTTACACTGAAAAACCTTTTCAATACACACTCTCATATTTGATGTTAACTTTTCGCTGGAGGTTAAAACGGCTTTTAATGGAGGTGGATATAATTTATATTGATCAAATAAATCAGCTAGTATATATATACTGGTTGCATAGCCTACTAAATAATCAATGGGGTACTTTAACATCCCTTCTAAGTAATTATTTATCGTTTTTGGGCCAATGTGATAAGCAGAAAAATATGTTTGATTTTCAGCTCTATTACGCAAATAAAAAGGGTGTTTTGTATTTGCTAAAGGCACAATTCGTCTTCCTCCAATCATCCCTCTCGATTGTTTATAATTGACACCTGCCCAATTTCTAACTCGTGCTTCGTATAAAGCACTCCATTGCTGATGAAACCTTTTGGAAAAGTAAATTTTTACAGGCGTGCCTGTACTACCGCTACTATTTAAAAAAATTCCCCTTTCTCTCTTAGTTGAAAGCAAGTTTGATGTTCCAAATCTTCTTAAATCATCTTTTTCTAATATAGGTAGTCTAGAAATTTGATCTAATTCAAAATTTTCAAAATCTTTTAATGAAAAGCCTGCTTCCTTGTATTTTTCCTGATAGAATATAACTGTTTGAAAAGCATGTATCAATAATCTTCTCAATTGAGCTGTTTGATACAGCCTCCATTGTTCTTCTGTAAAATGTTCCCGCACTTTAACTTCCGTAAGTTCCTTTTTAAATACCCCTCCAAATCTTCTTTTTTTCCAATAATAACCATAAGCGTTTATTCCAAAACTTTTAATAAACGTTGGGCTGTATTGAACTATTTTATTTATTAACTTTTTCATTAATTTTTTAATTCAACACTTTATTCCATGCTTCTTTTACAACTTTCCAATCAAATTGTTCTACTTTTTTACGAGCATTCATTGCTAGATAATTAGCATATACAGGGTTTTCTATCATTGTTATTATAGCCGCTACCATCGCGTTTACATCCCTAGAAGTCACTAACACCCCTTCTTTTTGATGTTCTATCAAATAGGGCATTCCCCCAACCTTAGTCGATATAATAGGAAGTCCCAACGCCATTGCCTCTATTACACTTACCGGAGTATTATCTACGGTAGTTGTATTGATAAAGATATCAAATTTTTCAGATAGGGTATGCCATTCTTTTTTTGACAAGACTCCGGTAAATTGAACTTGACTTTCCAATTGATAACGCTTTACCAAATCTTTTGACAGTTCTAGGGTTTCATCTCTAGTAGGACCCACCATGCACAAACTTGCCGATGGATACTCATTTAATAACTTT
The DNA here is from genome assembly GCA_030694835.1 of Flavobacteriaceae bacterium. Taxonomy (GTDB): domain Bacteria; phylum Bacteroidota; class Bacteroidia; order Flavobacteriales; family Flavobacteriaceae; genus JAGXRT01. The sequence goes on from JAUYUF010000025.1 coordinate 4,912, forward strand.
CTGAGTACTTCTATCGCCATCGTTGGGTTATAAGTTTTTTCAAAAGCGCGTAGCCACAACAACTTGGGTTTTATTAACTTTCGGTTCTGATATTTATAATCTCCTATAGGTATGGTATTCGGAATGTATTGAACCGAGTAAGCTTTTTTCTCAAATTCATATTTTAAATAATGAGAAGGTGCTACCAGCGTCTTGGCATTTTTAAAAATAAGACTGCTTAAATAAGCATCATTTTTAAGACGTTTAGGCAAGTTCCCTCCGTGTAAAATAGGAATATAAGGAATTTTAAATAAACGTGACAGTTGACTTACCATTAATGCATAATAGAAATTTGTTGTACTGAAGGTATCTATTATTATTACGTCAATTGACTTTCTTAAACTAATTACCTTCAACATCATATCTAACAATCTCAGGAATTTGTTTTTTTTATGAGAAGCCTTCTGAATGTTATACCCTTCTTTTTCTAACAAGTATAACAATACCTCTGAAGCCCCAACGTAGCGGGTATGATTTGAAATAAAATTCCCTATATATAGGATTCTTTTCATGTCAACTCACTGTCTTTTTTCATTAATTGAATGGTGCTCAACCCATAAAAAAATGCAGGAAGCGCCACGCGCATCGCCGAGTGATTGATGGTTAAAAACCAAATTACAAAAAATGCACTTAAAAAAGCTTTCGCCAGATAGGATTGCTGTTTTATTTGATAGAGGGGCACTAAAATTAATAATCCTAAAATAATTAAGCCAATCCCCCCATGCTCACTGAGCAACCGACTCATTTCATTGTGTGAAGCTACCTCCTTACCTGTAATTTCCATGCGATGAAATTTCGAACTACCCACCCCAATTCCGAAAAAGGGATTTTCATAAAATGATTCTAATTCTTGAGCAAATATGTCTGCTCTACCTGTAGTAACATCCCCTGACCTATATTCTCCAAGCGCATTCATATTCATCATCCTATTTTCTAACATACCCCCAGTAACGTTTGAAGTAAACAGCCAAACCGCAATAAACATTATCCCAATTATACTTCCGTACTTCACAACATTTTTAATACGATTTTTTTGCATCACTAGAATAAAAAAAGCAAAAAAACCTAATGCTACAAGTACGGTATAAAGTCCACCTCTTGAAAAGGTTAGTAAGGTTCTGTAAAAAATATAGATCAATAAAATTAAATCTAACCAACGAATTCCCGAAAATTCTTTTTTTAATAAAATATGTACGGCTAAAATAAAAAAACCTATTCCTAAAATAGTAGCTACCTGATTGGGTCCAAAACCCCCAGATGCTTCAAAATTAGACTGGGTCCCAAAAACAATCTCTTGAGGAGCCGGCGTTTTTAAAAATAAATAGGAAAGCATAGTTAACACTGGTAAAGACATGTAAAATAAAAATCTTAAAAGTTGGTCTAATAAAATCTTACGGTTGTAAAAATACATCGCGGCCACCCCCAGAGCAAAGGGTCCACTTAGGTTAAAAGCTACTGCATTTCGTATGGACTCGGAAAAGGGAACGTCGGTAAAGGCTATTCCCACCAATAACAACATCAAATACAAGAGGTATACGGGATTGACATGGTGTTTTTTAGACTCTACTATCATCCCGATTACTAAAAACACCATCACCGCATATTTGGTCAGCTCGTGTAACACTGCCCCACCTGACATTCGAAACAACACCTCACTCCCCACCAAATAAGCGCTGAATAATACGGCTTCTTGATGGTCATTCTTTTGTTTAATAATGATAATTACACCAAAAAAAACAATCCCAATAGACAAAATAGAAGAAACAAATGGCAATCCTATAAAGATTCCTAATATAAGGTGCAATAACACCCATACAAATGGCTTATATTGAAGAAGATTACTCAATTTGCAGGTATATATCTAGTATTTGGTTGATGACTTTTTCTTCTGAATAATTGGTTTTAATTTTTTGATTTAAATTCTCTCCCATTTGACTGCGTTCCTTTTCATGACTTATCAAAAATACTATTTTTTCGGCTAGCATTTGTGAATTACTTGCAGGAACCAAGCAACCATTTTTATCATTATCGATAACCTCTCCACATTCACCCACATCAGTTACTACCACACCGAGTTTTGCCATTCCATATTCTAATAATGCCAAGGGCAATCCTTCTGATTGGGAAGCTAATACTCCAATATTGGCCTGTGTTAATAGAACGGCACCATTTGAACAATTCTCATAAATAAAAACATTTGTTTTTAAATTATTTCGATCTATAAAATCTTGTAATTGTTGATAATAAAGGTCATCTGATTTCAATCCAATTAAATGCAAGGTCCAATCAGGGAATTTGTAATACACTATTTTAAAAGCCTCCAATAAATTAAGGTGGTCTTTTTGCGGTCTTAAGTTGGCCAGACAAACAATTCTTTTTTCATCTTCACCTTTCAAGCTGTCTATCGTTTTATTTGATTGATTTAATAGGGGTGTCACAAAATTAGGAACATAAAAATATGTCGATGCATTCAATTTGGAAACTGCCCAATAATGCAGTTTATTATTTACTGAAATAACCGATTCAAAAAAATAGGATCCTATTTTAAGAGGAAGATTATTTCGTTGATTCAATTTTTCACTATTACCAAAATGATCATGCCAAACAATTTTTAAGCTGGGATTCCTTAATTTCATCACAACTGCCAAAAACCAGGAAGTAGCATGGGCGTGAATAATGTTTATTTTGTGATTCTTTATATATTGATGAAGCTTTAAAAAAGCGATGATATCTATAAATTTTTTACGATTTAAAAAAAGATAACCAACTTCTGGAAGCAATTTTTCTTTTAAAGATCCTTCATGACGTGATGCAATCAAATGCGTATTCACTCCTTTTCGATGTAATGCATTGGCGATGTTGACCGCCATCATTTCTGCTCCGCCTACTTGAAGGGAATCGATGAGCTGCAATACTTTGATGTTTTTAATGGTGTTATTTTTTAAATTATAAATCAATATAAACTATTTTTTTACCCTAAACTTATTTTCGTCATGCTGAACTTGGTTCAGCATCTTTCACTCATTTCTTGAGATTCCGAAATAAGTTCGGAATGACGGTGTTTTTTTGTCATAAAATTAATTCAAAATACAAATCTATTAAATTAGGATTGGTTTCTTTAATTAAATTCCATTTCCAATCCCTATGCCAATTTTTTAATTGCTTTTCCCTTTCAATCGCATGATTTATATTTGTATATGATTCAAAATATAGTAATTCATTTAAGTGATACTTTTTAGAAAATCCTGACCCTACCCCATTCTTATAATCTTCTATTCTTTGGATTAAATTAGCAGTAACACCAATATACAATACAGTCTTGTTTTTATTGCTAATTATATAAACAAAACTTTCTTTCATTATAACTTTATTTATTATGTTAAACTTGATTCAAGTATCTCACTGTTATTTCGGCAGATCCTGAGCTTCCTCAGGATGACGTACTCATTTTCGTCATGCTGAACTTGGTTCAGCATCTTACACTTTTTTACTAAAACTCTTAACTTCTTTCAAAATCTCAGTATTGATTGATGAGATCCTGAAACGAGTTCAGGATGACGTATTTTTATATTTTGTATCATCCTAAAAAAGCTACACTATAACCAATTCAACAGTTAAACAGTTAAACAGTTAAACAGTTAAGTGATTAACCAATTCAACTCTTCAACAACTTCACTATCTCCTCCTCCAACTTCTCTAAGGTAAATTGTCTTGACCAATCCATGGCTTGTTGAGAATGCTCTTTATATTTTTCGGGGTTTATTAGGTAACTTTCAATAGCTAACACTATTTCTGTATTTTCTACCTTAACTAAGGTGCCACGAGTTCCATATCCCAACATATAAGGTACACAAGAAACAGCAGTCGTTATGGGAACACATCCCCAAAACATGGATTCCGCCACTGCTTTAGGCCATCCTTCTGATTGAGAGAAAAAGAGTAAAAAATGATTGTTTTGATAGGCTCTTTTCAATTCCTCTTTTGAAACATTACCCTTTAAAATTACTTCTTTTTGTAGATTATAATCGAGTATGTAATTTTCTATCACATGTCGTTCTGGTCCTTCTCCGTAAAAATCTAATTGTACTTGATATCCTTGCTGGGTTAATTGATGTATCACTTCTAGGCACAGTTGTGGACGTTTATTTTTAGTTAAAGTTCCTACGTACAGGAATTTGAGTGTTTGACTAGGACATTCGTCCTGCTTTGTCACCCTGAGCCTGTCGAAGGGTTGGTTCAGCATCTGTTTATCTGGTTTTAAATCATGAGATCCTGAAACTAGATCAGGATGACGTAGTTGTTCATGACGAGTGGTATTAACTACTTCCTGTTTTGAATAAGTAGCCGTAAAAAACGGTTTGATATTTTTTGATTGATTTGGCCAATCACCATATACCAAAACTTGCATATTTTTAGTCAAGAACGTATTGCTGAGGATCCATTTTTGTAATCGATAACTCCATGGTTGTTTTGATTTAGAATCCCAATTACCCGCATATTTAGCTGTTTTTGGTTTCTTTGGAAAAAATACTTGAACAAAAGCACCTAACAACCCCATATTACCAGGACAACGCAAATGAATGTGATCAGCATTTTTCATAGCTTTAAACATACGTTTAAGAATAAAAGGAAGTTTCTTTAAGGTGTTCCAAGTTTGCATTTTATTAACAACATTAAAACTAGGCACCTCCTCTAAAAATAAAGCCCGATGATTATAGGATGCATCAATTTTTGTAGGTTGATTTTTGGTTAAGGGAGCTAAAACATGGACTTCATCAGCATAGTTAAACCACAAATTCATTTCTCGAACGTATGGTGCATACGCCCAGTAAGATTCGTCTTTAAATTTATGACTAACATGTGTAATGATGAGTAATTTCATGATTTCTTTAATATTTCATTATTAAGAAACAGTAGATTTTGGTTTATCAAACAGTAAACTTAACCATCCCATTTTTCTACCCACCGCTTCTGTCAAAGCCTCTTTTCGTTTAGGGCCTGTAATGACATTTCCAAATCGAATTACCATTAACAATAAAGTAATAGCGTGCCATTTAACAATAGCTTTTAAAGAAGGATTTAGATATTTCACTCTCCACACATACCAACCGTTTCGTACCACCATTTTACCGTATTGGTATTGATTAGGACGCCCTGATGACTCATGATAAT
>JAUYUF010000035.1 GCA_030694835.1 Flavobacteriaceae bacterium
GCAGGCTGCAGGGCATGCGCCTGAACCTGAAAAAAAAACCGGGTCTGTGACGAACATTAAAGACTACATTATGGTACGGATGCTGCAGGATATCACCACGTTTGCGGGCATAGACGGGAGGAACTACAAACTTGCAAAGGAAGATGTTGCTACCGTGCCTGTTGTTAATGCAAATGCGCTCATTTTGCGCGGCGCTGCCCTGAAAATAAACGCCAGCAGGACGCAATAAAAAAAGATATATACATAAAAAATCAGTATTTAACAATATGTATGAATACTGATTTTCAGGAAGAATGGGCAGATGAAAAGGTAGTGGGGAACGGCGGGAGTTCCGGTATTTTATATGTCCCTAAAAAGTATGCGGGGTATGATGCAAAGCTTATAATCCCGAACAACGGCAGTGAGGACGTTATCACAAAAACGATAGGGGAAGGGTTGTATAGTGGATATTTATACGTCCATAAAAAACATCTTGGAAAAACCGTTAAGATTATGATTTTACCCAGGAAAACCCCACAGGAGGCGGACTGATGCCCCGCAAACCCAAGGAGAGGCATTTCTCGGCTGATATGCATATTCTTGTGCGACCGGATCAGTACGAGTTCGTGCGTTCTCTCAACGGGGGCATCGGGCATCATGTCCGGAGTTTCATAGACGTGCAGATGGGAAAGCACGATAAAGATCTGGCAGAGGTAAATAAACAGTTCGCAGTAATAGAACCGCAGTACCTCGCCCTTAAAAGGATGAAGGAGGTTCTTGAGGAGAAGAAGAGGCAGGAGATGACTGCAACAATGGAAAAAGAGAAAAGCATCGAATTTGCACACATGAAGCTCCTTGAATCGTATAAGGGGCACTATAAGAGAATTGATCTTATGCCGGAAAACGTTTTCAAGTTCTACTCAGACCAGTGCGGTTTGCCTGCGGACACGCTCAAGGAATGGTTGAGGCGGGAGATTGCTAATGTGTGAATTTTTCTAATATTTCTATCATTGGTTGGCTGGCGCCTCATATAAGACAGAAGTATTTATTAACCTGTAATTATTGAGTTCCACAAATATTTTCTCTATCTGCTTCCCGGTTATCCCTGCCCTGAGAAGTTTTACCCTGTCGCCAGGGGATGCCAGTATCAATGTATTCATAAGACCTCCGAATATTTTCAGAT
>JAUYUF010000037.1 GCA_030694835.1 Flavobacteriaceae bacterium
GAAATACTGTGGCGAAGAATAAAATATCAATGGCTAGATTTCGATGCTTATAAATGCTTTAAAAACCTCAAAGAACAATTAAATTTAGTGCTGAATAATTTTGGCATTAAATACGACATTAAATTTTAACCATTACTTAATAACATCCATTACACTTCTAATTAAAGATAATTCCGATATATTTTGATGCTGAGGGTTATTATTGAAAACTAAAGCAAGAACCAATACAAAAACACTTCCAAAAATAATTGACCATCCTAATTTAGATACTAATGGTTTATAGGTAGTTACATCGCTCTTCTTTACTTCATAAACAAGATTCATAACATTTGAGGTGAAGTCTTTTGAAGGAGTTTCTAATTCAACTCCTTTCATAACTTTTTCTATAAAATTATCGACAAGTTTATCTTCGTTCACTTTCATAATAGGTAATTATTTCTGGCTCTAATTTTTCCTTAAAAATAGAAGCTAGTCTTTTTCTGCTTCTATGTAATTTAATTTTAACATTATTTGAAGTTATTCCCATAACTTGAGCAATATCATTCAACGATAAATCTTCAAAATAAAATAAATTTAATAAAAAACTATCGTCACTTGGTAATAAACTCAAACAATCTTGTATGGCTTGTTTACGTTCTTGGTCTTCAATGGCAGCCAACGCATTCTCCATAGTTTTGACTTGGTGTTCTGTAAACTCATTAATTGACACCACATTTTGTTCTTTCTTTTTCTTTTTTAATTCATCAAGGCATGTATTATATGTTATTTTATATATCCAGGTCGAAAATTTAGATTCTCCCTTAAACTTTTGAAGCGACTTAAAAGTCTTAATAAAAGTATCCTGTGAAACCTCCTCGGCATCGTCACGGTTCTTCAACATTTTAAATGCTAAGGTAAAGACCAAATCTTTATAACGATCAACCAATACAGCAAATGCATTGGTATCACCTTGAATAATCTTCGTTATATAATGTTGATCTTCTATCTTGGTCATTTTAGAGATAAGACGTTAATTAATAGATTGAGGTTACAACTATTTTAAAAAAAATGTTTTTTCAATATAAATGTAACCTAACTTAAATTTGTTTCGTCATATGCTATGAACACATAAAAATAATCAATTAAAAACAAACAATTATGAATGAAGTTTTTATATTAATCAGTATGTTTCTTGTAATTTTTGGAATATTTTATTTATACTTATCTACAAGAAATAAAGAACGTTTAGCGCTTATAGAAAAAGGAGTTGATGCCAGTATTTTTATGAGAGCAAAACAAGAATCCTCTCCATTTTGGAAAGTATTTATTTTAAATTTTGCATTATTATTAATGGGTATAGGAATAGGTGTTTTTATAGCGCTATTGCTAGCTACCTATACTACCTTAGATGAAGATGCTATTTACCCTGCAACCATATTCACTATGGCAGGATTGGGATTATTTGTAGGATTTAATATGACAAAAAATTTGGACAAATAATCATACTATTATAATTATTTTTATGATAAAAACAATTCTTACGCACAATTGATTATCCTCAAAAGCATTAATACTTTTGCTAACAAAAACTCCCAATAATTGGGAGTTTTTATTTTTAAGCAACACTTAAACTTTCTCTACCTAGAAATTTATACCAAAGATTATAGATGCTTATTATTAACAACGCGTTGGGTGCAATTAATTTTTAACGATGATTTTTCGTCACTTCGAGTGATTTTCGATAGAAAATTGTATCGAGAACAGAAAAATGATAGTTAAAAACGGTTCTCGATACATTTTTTGTTTCGTTTTACTGCACAAAA
>JAUYUF010000041.1 GCA_030694835.1 Flavobacteriaceae bacterium
TCTTTTCTGGAGTCTTCAAATAACCAAAGTGCATCGCTCCCGCCAGAATCAACTAACAATTTAACAGGAAACGGATGTTGGTTTTCGAAAATTGCAACATTGGCATTTATGTAAGGTTTTCTTTTATTAAATTCTAAATCAAAAACTTCACATTTACGACAGTTTTTATAGACATATTGCGCCGGATCATAAAAATGTAATTGTTTTTTTTGATAATCAATTTGGATAATAAAATCTTTTAACAAATCATATCCAATAATACCGTGAATGGTTTCGCCAAGTTTTGCCGATAAATCAATTTTAGCATTAATGATGATGTATAAATTCTGATTTTGATTTTGTATATTTTTGATTCTAAAATGATTGCTTCTTGATAAAAGTGCTTCAACATCATCGCCTTCACCTAAACCTTGCAGGGTAATTTTCTCCACATTTTTTAATTGTAATGAATCCGAAGCGGTTAAATTAAACAATACCGTTGAACTCACTCCAGAATCTAAGATGAAAGACAAAGTTTTCCCGTTAATTTCTATCGGAATAATAATTAAATTACTATTTAACTTAAAATTTATTTTTTGATATTTTAAGTCACTTCTTAACACAAATTTTGATTGCGCCTGAAGTGAAGAATGAGATACTGCAACAACCAACAAAAAACAGTATAGGTAGATTTTTTTTAACGGTGCCATATTTAATACAATTATAATTGAAGGTACTAAAAAATAAAGAGGATGTAATAATTATTTATATAATACCCTTACTTTTTAACAATAATTTAAGTTGAATACAAATTTATTTCGCAAATTTGCAGTTAAATATAAAAGCACATAAATCATGCCTCAAATATCAAAAAAAGGAGCTGCTATGCCGGCCTCACCCATCAGAAAATTAGTTCCTTATGCCGAAATAGCCAAAAAAAAAGGAACTAAAGTTTATCATTTAAACATTGGTCAGCCCGATATTTTTACGCCACAAGTTGCTTTAGATGCGGTTAAAAATTCCAACTTAAAAGTATTAGAATACGCACGTTCAGAAGGTTCTGAAGAATACAGAACAAAACTAACTCATTATTATAAAAAACATCATATTGAACTTACTCCCCAAGATATAATTATTACAACCGGTGGTTCTGAGGCCTTATTATTTACGCTGGGAAGTATTGCAGACCCCGATGATGAAATTATTATTCCGGAACCTTTTTATGCAAATTACAATAGTTTTTCAACTGCAAGTGGCTTAAAAATTGTACCTGTTGTTTCTACTTTGGATAAAGGTTTTGCTTTACCTCCTATTGAAGAATTTGAAAAGTTGATTACACCAAAAACGAAAGCCATTTTAATTTGTAATCCCGGAAATCCAACCGGATATTTATATTCAAAAGAAGAAATTTCAAAACTAAAAGACATCGTTTTAAAATACGATTTATTTTTAATTGCTGATGAAGTTTATCGTGAATTTGTTTATGACGGATTGACATTTCATTCGGTTATGGCAGAAAGTGGATTGGACCAACATGCCATTATGATTGATTCTGTCTCTAAAAGATATAGTATGTGTGGCGCCAGAATTGGTTGTGTAGTTTCCAAAAACAAAGAGGTAATAGCCGCAGTTCTGCGTTTTGCACAGGCAAGATTGAGTCCGCCAACCTATGAATTAATTGCTGCAGAAGCTGCATTAGATACACCTGACAGCTATTTTGAAGAAGTAATTACCGAATATGCTGCTCGCAGAAAAACTTTAGTTGATGGATTAAAAATAATTGATGGCGTTAAAGTTGCAACACCAAAAGGCGCTTTTTATTGTGTGGTAGAACTTCCTGTTGATGATGCTGATGAATTTGCTCAGTGGCTATTAGAAAAATTCAGTCATAATAATGAAACCGTTATGGTTGCTCCTGCTAGTGGATTTTACACCGCAAAAGAAAAAGGAAAAAAACAAGTACGCATTGCTTATGTTTTAAATCAAAAAGATTTGATTCGATCAGTTGAATTACTAAAAATTGCTTTAGAACAATATAATAAATAATAAATCATCAAAAACAAGTAGCGAAATTTCGCTACTTGTTTTATCTTCGCTTTGATGAACATTCAACATAACATTTCTTTAAAACCATTTAATACTTTCGGTATTAATGCTATTGCACAGCAATTTGTTGAAATAAATTCCATTTCAGAATTAGAAGAAGTTATTAAAAAAAAACCTTCTTTTTTTATATTAGGCGGCGGAAGTAATATTCTTTTTACTCAAGAAATTATACCTTTTGTTATTAAACTTAATTTAAAGGGAATTGATATACTTAACTATTCAAATGATGATGTTTTTATAAAAGTTCATGCTGGAGAAGATTGGCATTCTTTTGTTTTGTGGTGCATCAATAATAACTTTGGTGGATTAGAAAATCTTTCATTAATTCCTGGAAATGCGGGTGCTGCTCCTATCCAAAATATTGGCGCCTATGGAGTTGAAGTAAAAGATGTTATTGAAGAAGTTGAAACGTTGGAAATCAATACACTTCATCAACATCTTTTCAAAAACAGTGACTGTCAGTTTGCTTATCGCAATTCTATCTTCAAAAAAGAACTTAAAGGAAAGCACATCATTACTTCTGTCATGTTTAAACTATCAAATAAGAATCATACGTTGAATTTTGAATATGGTGCCATAAGTGAAGAACTTTCAAGTAAAGGAATTACAAATCCAACTATAAAAGATATTTCAGAAGCTGTAATTTCAATAAGAGAAAGTAAACTTCCTAATCCGAAAGTTATTGGCAATGGAGGTAGCTTTTTTAAAAATCCAGTTACTTCGATATCACATTTTAAAGAACTTCAAATAAAATATCCATCAATTCCACATTATCCAATTTCAGAAAATGAAGTTAAAATTCCTGCTGGTTGGCTTATTGAACAGGCAGGTTTTAAAGGAATTAAAAAAGGTAATACCGGAGTGCATTCTAAACAGGCTTTAGTTTTAGTTAATTATGGAAATGCAAAAGGAATTGAAATATTAGAATTGGCAGCTGAAATTCAAGATTCTATTCTTAAGATTTTTAATATTTCTTTAGAAATTGAAGTTAATATCTACTAAAATATTTTATTAACATTTTTATCAAAAAAATAATTCACACTATATAAATTGATGTGTATTTGTCTTGTTTCATAAAAATCACAATTTCAAACCAATTTTTAAAAATTATTACAGGAAAAGCTAACAAAAGTCATGCTTTAATCTCATAACATTTGTATATTTATAGACAACTATTTATTAATATAAATTTTATTCTATGAAAGTATTTGATGATAAACACATTAAAAATGTAGCTTTTGTAGGGGCCCATCATAGTGGAAAAACAACCCTTGCTGAAACTATGCTCTTTGAAGCTGGATTATTGCAACGTCGTGGTAGAGTTGAAGACAATAATACCGTTGCAGACTACCACGAGATTGAACACGAAAGAGGCGCAAGTATTTATGCAACTCCACTTCATACAGAATGGCGTAACTACAAAATCAATATAATTGATACTCCAGGTTTGGATGATTTTATTGGAGAAATTGCATCAACAATGCATGTTGCCGATTCTATTGCAATGGTAATTAATGCTCAACAAGGTGTTGAAGCTGGAACTGAAATCATATGGAATTACATTGATCGTTTTAACAAACCAACTTTGTTTGTTGTAAATCAAATTGATCATGAAAATGCTAATTTTGATCAGAGTTATAATAGTATTGTTAATTTGGTTGGAAAAAATGCTATCAAAATACAATATCCTTTAATTATTGATGGAGCACAATGTATTATTGATGTGCTTAAAATGAAATTATACAAGTTTAAACCAGAAGGTGGTAAACCTCAAAAATTAGAAATTCCTGCAGATCAAGCAGAATTAGCAAATCATTTACATAATGAACTTGTTGAAAAGGCCGCTGAAAATGATGAAGAATTAATGGAATTATTCTTTGATAAAGGAACTTTAAATGAAGATGAAATGCGAATAGGAATTCAAAAAGGGATGTTAAATGGTGCATTATACCCAGTTTTTTGTGTTTCTGCAATAAATGATATGGGAACAGGTCGATTAATGGGATTTATAGATAATGTTGCGCCTTCTACAATTGACATAAAAATGGAACAAAGTGTTGAAGGAAAAGATATATTAGCTAAAGTTGACGCTCCAACCACTTTATTTGTATTTAAAACTTTACATGAACCAAACTTGGGTCAAATAACTTTCTTCAAAGTAAAATCAGGAGAAATTAAACAAAATGACAAGCTCATCAACTCTAGAAACGAAGAAACTGAAGTGCTTAACCAACTATTTATAATGGATGGTAAAAAAAGAGAGCCTGTTGATAAATTAAGTTGTGGAGATATTGGAGCAACTTTAAAATTGAAATATACAGAAACTAACGATACACTTCGAGCAAAAGGACATGAAGTAACTGTTAAACCTATTCAATACCCGGAACCAAGACTTATTAGAGCTATTTCAGCGGTTAACAAATCTGATGATGAAAAACTATCTGAAGTATTGCGTAAAATTAATAGTCAAGATCCTACATTACATGCGAGATATTCTAATGATTCTAAACAATTATTATTGAGTTGTCAGGGAGAATTACATCTTTCTGCATTAGATTGGATATTAAAAAATAATTACAATATTGATGCAAAATACGAAAATCCAAAAGTTGTTTACCGTGAAACAATTCAACGTTCATCAACTCAAAGTTATAAACACAAGAAACAATCTGGTGGATCAGGTCAGTTTGGTGAAGTTCATTTAAAAATTGAACCTTGGTACCAAGATATGCCTGAACCAGACGGATTCAATATCCGAGGAAAAGAAGTAATCGAATTACCATGGGGAGGAAAACTTATTTATTATAACTGCATTGTTGGTGGTGTAATTGATACTCGTTTTATTCCATCCATATTAAAAGGAATTATGGAAGTAATGGAAGACGGACCTTTAACAGGCTCTTATGCAAGAGATATAAGAGTAATGGTTTTTGACGGAAGAATGCACGCTGTTGACTCTAATGATATTTCATTTAAAATAGCTGCAGCACACGCTTTTAAAGCCGCATTCTTAGATGCCAATCCACGATTGATGGAACCTGTAAACGATTTAGAAGTATTGGTTCCTGAAGAAATGATGGGTAATATAATGACTGATTTACAATCAAGAAGATCAATTATTATTGGTATGGATAGTATTGGCAGATATCAACGTATAAAAGCCAAAACACCACTAGCTGAGTTGCATAATTTTTCTACTACTTTGCGTTCATTATCACAAGGTAAAGGAACATTTAGTACTAAATTTGCTACATTCGAACAAGTTCCAACGAATGTTCAACAAGAATTAGTTAAATAATTTAGCTAATTATACATAAACTGCATTAGTAATAGCTTTTAATTAGGTTTGATTAATGCAGTTTTCGTTTACTTAAATATCATATTAAATAATATATATTCAACTTTTTGTACTTTTGTACAAAATATAAAGTAACATGAAACTATTTATCATATCTATCATATTGTTAGGAATTGGTTTTGCAGGTATTGCTATGAAAATTTGGGCAAAAAAGGATGGAAAGTTTGGAGGAACATGCGCAAGTCAGAGTCCATTTTTAAATAAAGATGGTGAAGCTTGTGGTTTTTGCGGAAAATTACCAGAACAGTGTGAAAATAATTCTGAAAATAAACAAGAAGCTGTTATCGAAATTAAAAAAATCTCTTAAAGGTTGATTTTAGAAATTCTATTTTATGTTTTTGTAACCGTAGTTGCAATACAATTCATCTATTATATTATTATTTTTAGTCGGTTTTCATTTGTAAAACCTAAGGTTTATATTGATAGTAACCAACCTCCAGTTTCTGTAATTATTTGTTCTAAAAACGAATCAGAAAATTTAAAAGACAAATTAGAACATTTTATTAATCAGCATTATCAATCCTATGAATTAGTTCTCATCAATGATCGATCTAATGATGACACTTTAGATGTTTTAGAATGGTTTAAAGAGAATTATGAAGAGCGATTAAACTTCAGAAACATTACTGTTAAGATTGTAGACATTCAAGAAAATGAACAATTTTGGGGAAGTAAAAAATACGCATTAACATTAGGAATTAAAGCTGCAACTAACGAATTACTCCTTTTTACTGATGCAGATTGTGAACCAGTTTCCTCCTTTTGGATTCAAGAAATGGTAGCTGGATTTTCAGGTGATAAATCCATTGTTTTAGGATACGGCGGTTATCGATTTATCAAAAATTCTTTTCTCAATAAAATCATTCGTTTTGAAACTTTAATGACGGCAATTCAATATTTTTCATTTGCAAAAATGGGATTTCCATATATGGGTGTTGGTAGAAATTTAGCATATACTAAGACCCAGTTTTTTGAAGCTAGAGGTTTTGCAGATCATATGCATTTAAGATCGGGTGATGATGATTTATTCATCAATCAAATTGGCACTAAAAAAAATACAGAAGTTTGTTATAGTTCCAATTCATTTACTATTTCTGAACCAAAAACAAGCTATAAAGATTGGACTTTACAAAAGAGACGTCATATTTCAACAGCTTCTTATTATAAATTATCACATAAATTATTATTGAGTTTATTATACTTATCTCAAATTTCTTTCTGGATAATTGCTATTATTTTATTGATTTTTCAATATAAATTATATTTGATTTTGGGTATTATTGGATTTAGATTCTTATTTACTTTTATCATCATTTGATTGTCTGCCAAAAAGTTAAATGAAAAAAATTTGTTACTCTTAAGTCCGATATTGGAATTATTTTTGATGTTTTCACAATTAAATTTCTATATTCATAACTTGATTTCAAAACCTAAACATTGGTAAAATCTAGTGACATACTTGCTCAAATCAGAAAAGCAAAAGAAGGAAATGAGCAAGCTTATACCTTTTTGCTCAATACTTATTGGAATGATGTTATGCGATTTCAGCTATCAAAAATTCAGAATGAAACTGAAGCTGAAGATATTACCGTAAAAACATTTGCAAGAGTTTTTGATAAAATACATCTTTATGATGAGCAATACACTTTTAAAACTTGGATTTTAACCATTTCTAAAAATATTTATATTGATGAGTTTCGGAAATCTAAAAGTGAGAATATTACAACTCAAAGTTTTTCATCAACCGATTATGACTTTTTTGATAGTAACCCTTCACCTGAAGATCAAATAATTATAGATCAAAATTTAAGTCAGTTATTATCTTTTATTAAACAGTTAAAACCACATTATCAAGAAGTTATCAATCTTCGCTATTTTCAAGAGAAATCTTATAAAGAAATTTCTGAAATTTTAAATGAACCCATGAGTAATGTAAAAATTAAAATTCTACGTGCTAAAAAATTATTGGCAGAAATTATTCAAAAAAAGAAGTAAATTCGAGTTTCATTAAGTTTTTATGAAGTTAAATTTTTCATCATTTAAAAATTTAGGTCCAGGTTTATTATTTGCGGGTGCAGCTATCGGAGTTTCCCATTTAGTACAATCAACAAGAGCTGGCGCTGATTTTGGCTTTGGATTGATTTGGGCTTTAATTTTGGTAAATCTATTTAAATACCCATTCTTTCAATTTGCTCCAAGATATACAACAGCTACTGGAGAAAGTTTAATAGAAGGATATCAACGTTTAGGAAAAGGAATTTTGATTGCCTACTTTATACTAACTTTAGGAACCATGTTTACCATTCAGGCAGCTGTAACCATTGTAACTGCTGGTTTAGCTGCTAATTTATTTGGCATCACAGATAATGTAGTAGTTTGGAGTGCCATCATTACATTTATCAGTTTTTTTATTCTAATGATTGGAAAATATCAATTTTTAGATAAGTTAATGAAAATTATTGTCATTATTCTCTCTCTAAGTTCTATTATTGCTGTTATTGCAGCAATTTTAGCTACTGATAAAACTTTTTCATTTGTTCAAATAATTCCTAAAGGAAGTATAGAAATTGCTTTTTTAATTGCATTTTTAGGTTGGATGCCTGCTCCTTTAGATGTTTCTGTTTGGCAATCATTATGGACTATTGAAAAAAACAAAGACAAAACCGCCCAATATGATACTCCAAAAGCACTTTTTGATTTTAATGTTGGGTATATTAGTACCATTATAGTTGGTATTTTATTTATAGCTTTAGGAGCTTTAGTCATGTTTCAATCAGGAAATACATTTGATTCAAACGCAGGAAAGTTTGCACAACAGTTAATTAGTTTATACACAGAAAATTTAGGTTCAGGAAGTTTTTATATCATATCGATTGCTGCATTTACCACCATGATTAGTACAACTATTACTACTTTAGATGCATCTCCAAGAGCTATGGCAAAAACAACGGAGTTATTATTTAACAAAATACTTCCTAAAAATTATCTTATTTGGATGCTATTGCTATCATTTGGAACTGTTCTTATTTTAACTTTTTTTATTTCTAACATGATTTTCTTGGTTAAAATAGCCACTATTCTATCATTTTTAACAGCTCCATTTTTTGCTATTGCCAATTATACTTTAATTACAAGTAAACACACACCTAAAGAATGGCACCCGTCTCTAACAATGAAGATTCTTAGTTTTTTAGGAATCATTTTTCTGATTGGTTTTAGTTTATGGTTTTTATGGAGTTTGTAATACTTATGATTTTTTAGAAATCAATCAATAAAACTTATCAATAAAAACTTTGTATCTTTGTCAAAATTTTTGAGTAATGTCTGAGCAAGAATTAAAAATACATCAACCAAAACCAAAATGGTTACGCGTAAAATTACCAACTGGTAAAAAATATGTAGCGCTTAAAGGTTTAGTTGATAAATATAAACTTCACACCATTTGTACAAGTGGAAGTTGCCCAAACATGGGTGAATGTTGGACAGAAGGCACTGCGACATTCATGATTCTTGGAAATGTTTGTACTCGTTCTTGTGGATTCTGTGGAGTCCAAACTGGCAGACCTAGTAATGTAGATTGGGAAGAACCTGAAAAAGTGGCGCGTTCAATCAAGCTCATGAATATTAAACATGCAGTAATAACATCTGTTGATAGAGATGATTTAAAAGATGGCGGCTCTATCATCTGGACGGAAACTATTGAGGCAATTAGAAGAATGAATCCTGAAACGACTTTGGAGACACTTATTCCTGATTTTCAAGGAATAAAAACGAATATAGATAGAATAATTAATGCAGCCCCAGAAGTAGTTTCTCATAATTTAGAAACGGTACGACGTTTAACTCGCGAAGTTAGAATTCAAGCTAAATACGATAGAAGTCTTGAAGTTTTAAAATATTTAAAAGATAGTGGTTTAAGAAGAACTAAATCTGGTATAATGCTTGGATTGGGCGAAACAGAATCTGAAGTATTAGAAACCATGCAGGATTTATCAAATTCAAAAGTTGATGTAATAACTATAGGGCAATATTTACAACCCAGTAAAAAACATTTGACCGTTAAAGAGTTTATTACACCTGAACAGTTTCTAAAATATGAAGAAATTGGACTCAAAATGGGATTTAAACATGTTGAAAGTGGCGCCTTAGTTCGCTCATCCTATAAAGCTCAAAAACATTTATTATAATTTTGGCATCATTATTGAAATTCATCGGTAGAAAATAAAGCGTCATTGACTTTGTTTTCATTGTTTGAATTATTTGAAATAAAAAAGCCACGCTAAGCGTGGCTTTTCTTACTCTATATATCCCATTTTTTTCATCCATTCTGGATTGAACATTTTCCCTACATACCGACTTCCGTGATCATGAAAAAACACCACTACCACATCATCTTTCTTAAAATTATCTTTTAATTGCAGTAGTCCTTTTATAGCAGATCCTGCTGAATTTCCAGCAAATATTCCTTCTTCTAATGCTAATTTCTGGGTGTAAATAGCAGCATCTTTATCTGTTACTTTTTCAAAAGCATCAATTAAAGAAAAATCAACATTCTTAGGTAATATATCTTCTCCTATTCCCTCGGTTACATAAGGATAAATCTCCTTTTCATCAAAAATACCAGTTTCATGATATTTTTTAAAAACTGATCCATAGGTATCAATTCCCCAAATCTTGATATTTGGATTTTGTTCTTTTAAATATTTGGCAATTCCAGAAACAGTTCCTCCTGTACCAACACCAACCACAAAGTGAGTGATTTTACCATCAGTTTGTCGCCAAATCTCAGGTCCAGTACTTTCATAATGAGCTAAACTATTAGATAAATTATCATATTGATTTACATACCAACTATTGGGAGTTTCTGCTGCTAATCTTCTAGAAACTGAGTAATATGAATTTGGATCTTCAGGTTCTACATTCGTAGGACAAACCACTACTTCAGCACCTACAGCTCTTAAAATATCCATTTTTTCTTTGGATTGCTTATCAGCCATTACGCAAATAAGTTTATACCCTTTTATGATAGCAACAATAGCTAAGCCCATACCAGTATTCCCAGAAGTACCTTCAATAATAGTTCCTCCAGGTTGTAATCGGCCGTCTTTTTCAGCGTCTTCAACCATTTTTAAAGCCATTCTATCTTTAGAAGAATTACCTGGGTTAAAAGTTTCAACTTTTGCTAACACCAGCGCATCAACTTCTGTAACAATTTTATTTAATTTAACCAAAGGCGTATTGCCAATAGTTTCTAAAATATTTTTAGCGTATTCCATTTTTTAAATTTGATGCAAAAATAAGAAGAAAGTTTTACAATTGACAATTGATAATAGACAATTGATAATGGACAATTGATAATTAAAAATGAACCCTTCGGCTTCGCTCAGGGCAGGAAGTGAAAAATGAACCCTTCGGCTCCGCTCAGGGCAGGAAGTGAAAAATGAATAGAACATTTGAACTTTCAACATTTTAACTTTACAAACTTTAAACTTTAAACAAAAAAAACTTTAAACCTATTGCCTAATGCCTATTGCCTTAAAAAAAACTATTCAAACTTAATAGCTTTTACAGGACTGATTTTAGAAATGATAAATGATGGAATTAATAGCATCATTAAACAAAGTAATAAAGTGCCAATATTGAGGTATAAAATATAATCAAAACTAATATATACTGGAGCAACAGAAACATAGTAAGTTGCTGGATTTAATTCTATAACTCCAAAATATTTTTGAATAAAAAGTAATGACAACCCTATTAAATTCCCCCAGAACAACCCTAACAAAATTAAATAGGCAGCATTGTACATAAACACTTTTTGAATACTTATGTTGTTAGCTCCCATCGATTTTAAAATTCCAATTAATTGCGTTTTTTCTAAGATTAACACTAATAATGCTGTAATCATATTGATTCCTGCTACTAAAATCATAATAGCTATAATAACTACCATATTGGTATCAAACAATTGAATCCATTCAAATAAAGCTGGATACTTTTCAATAATTGTTTTGGAATTGAGTGTTGCTCCAATTTTATAATAAATTTCTTCTCCTTTTTGATTGATTTGATCAAAATCATTTAAAAGAATTTCATATCCACCTACTTCATTCTCTTTCCATTTATTTAGACGTTGAATTTGCTTTAAATCGCCCAAAATAATACCTGAATCAAACTCATTAAATCCAGAATCATAAATTCCGACTACTTTAAAAACTCTAACACTTGGTGGGCTTTCTGGATTTTCTTTTAGAAAAAAAGTGTTGAATTCACTATTTAATTTCAAACCCAATCGATCTGCAATAGTTTTAGAAATCAAAACATCAAATGAAAATTCATTGTTAATTTTTGGATAAGTTCCTTCTACAATATATTCTTTAAATTGAGTCCAATCATATTTTACATCAATACCTTTATAAACAATACCTTCAAAATCTTTTTCTGTTCTAATAATCCCAGCTTTTGTTGCGTAAGTTTGAATTTGTTTAATTCCTTCAATTTTATTTAAATAAAATAAATTTTGTTTACTCAAAGAAACTGGCGTTATAGTCACTTCTGATTGATTATCATCAAAATTAGTAATTTGCACATGTCCATTAAACACTGTTATCTTGTCACTAATTTTTTGTTGAAGTCCAATTCCGGTAGCAATAGAAATCATCATAACAATCATTCCCAATGCGATTGCAACAATGGCTATTTTTATTATTGGTGACGAAATACTACTTTTATACTGTATTGTAGTAATGAGTCGTTTGGCTATAAATAATTCGAAGTTCAATTTTTAACTAATTATGAAAATCAAAAATACACATATTTGTATAGTTTTTATACTGATCACACTGATGTTTTCTTGTAAAACAAAAATGCCAGTTAAAATTGCAGTGCCAATTGTTGACAGAACCTCAACTGCTTTAGAAATTGGAGCTAACAGAACATCTGCTTATATCCCTTTATTGATGAATAAAAAAGTAGCCATCGTTGCAAATCAAACATCTGTAATTTTTAAAACCAACAAAACTTATATACATCTTGTTGATTCATTAATTAGCCTAAACATATCAGTTAAAAAAGTTTTTGCACCAGAACACGGATTTAGAGGCGATGCTGATGCTGGTGAATTGATTAAAGATGGAATTGATTTAAAAACTGGAATTCCGATTATTTCTCTTTATGGTGAAAATAAAAAGCCAACTAATGAGCAATTGTCAGGAATTGAAATAGTTGTATTTGATATTCAAGATGTTGGTGTTCGTTTTTACACTTACATTTCTACTTTACATTATGTAATGGAGGCCTGTGCAGAGAATAATATTCCATTGATAGTTCTAGATAGGCCAAATCCAAATGCGCATTATATTGATGGACCAATACTTGAAATGGGTCATCAAAGTTTTATAGGAATGCATCCAATTCCGGTAGTTTATGGAATGACCATTGGTGAATATACCAATATGATTAATGGTGAAAAATGGTTAAAAAATGAAATTAATTGTGATTTAACTATCGTTCCAATTTCCAACTATTCACATGAAACTACCTATATTTTACCTATAAAACCTTCGCCTAATTTACCTAATGACCAATCTATAATGTTATATCCTAGTTTATGTTTTTTTGAAGGAACCAATGTTAGTGTTGGAAGAGGAACTGATAAACAGTTTCAAATTTATGGTTCTCCGTTTTTAGCTAATAATTCGTTTAAATTTACTCCTCAACCTAATTATGGTTCAAAATTTCCCCCGCAACAAGGAGTAATTTGTTATGGCGAAGATTTACGCTTCTATCCTAAACTAAATGAAATTAATTTGAATTGGCTAAAAGACGCCTATTCTTTAAGTTTAAATAATTCTGTTTTCTATAATGATTTTTTTAAAAAATTAGCAGGAAATGATGAATTACAACAGCAAATTGAACAAGGAGTTTCAATTGAGGAAATTAAAAAATCTTGGGAAAAAGGTTTAAAATCTTTTAAAAAAACACGAAGAAAATATCTTTTATATGATTAATTAAAAGGAACTTTTTGTTTTAACTTTTCAACAATATCATATACAGCAGGACAAACTTCTGTGTTATTTAACGTCAAATTGGCAATTTGAATAAACTTTTTACGATTGGTATGTGGATATTCACCACATGCTTTCGGTCTTACATCATAAATCACACACTCATTATCATCCATTAAAAAACTACAAGGTGAATTTTGTAATACATAAAAATCATCCTCATCAACTCGAAGATATTGGTTGATAAATTGAACTTCTTTCATTCGTAAATGTTTGGAAATTCGAGCTATATCTTTAATCGTAAAAATTGGACTTGTAGTTTTACAACAATTAGCACATTTTAAACAATCAGTATAATCAAAAACTTCATCATGTAAATCTTGCATGATAAAATCAAGATCTTTAGGAGTTTTTTTTCTTAATTTTTTAAAGTATAATTTTGATTCTGCTAATCGCAATTTACTGGCTTGTTTAAATTCTTCTATATTCCAATTCATCTATTTCTTATCAATTATTTTATATAGTCGGATGGAATTCGAAAACAAAAAATATTTATTTATTAAAAATATCTGAAATTTTATTTTCTCATTTCATCGCGCAAAGATAAACCTAATTTTTAAAGAGATACAATAATTATAAATTACTAAATTTGCACTTCAATTGATAAAAATGAATTTTCAGGAAAAAATAGAATTCGCTGCTATAAGCGGAATACAAGAAATATATCAAATAAAAGTTGATTCGTTAGAATTTCAATCTACTCGTAAGGAATTTGATGGTGATATTACGTTAGTTATATTTCCTTTATTACGTTATATTAAAGGAAATCCCGTTGAAATAGGAACAAAAATTGGTGAATATCTCAAAATTAATTTCCCCGAAATAATTGATTTCAATGTTATCAAAGGATTTCTAAATTTAGTTGCTAATCCAACTATATTTTTAGAATCATTTCAAGAAATTTATCAAAATGAACATTATGGAATTCTAAATCCTACTACAAATTCAAAAAGTGTTATGGTAGAATATTCATCACCAAACACCAATAAACCTTTACATTTAGGACATGTTCGCAATAATTTATTAGGATATTCAGTTGCAAATATTATTGAAGCATCAGGAAAAAAAGTCATCAAAACCCAAATTATTAATGATCGAGGAATTCATATTTGCAAAAGTATGTTGGCTTGGGAACTTTATGGAAATGGAGCAACTCCAAAAAGTACTGGTTTAAAAGGAGATAAATTAGTAGGAAATTATTATGTGGCTTTTGATAAAGTTTATAAGAAGGAAATTGAACAATTAATTACCGAAGGAAAATCTGAAGAAGAAGCTAAAAAGCAAGCACCAATTTTATTAAAAGCTCAAGAAATGCTTTTAAAATGGGAAGCTGGAGATGAACATGTTGTTGCACTTTGGAAGAAAATGAATGAGTGGGTTTATGAAGGATTTAATGCGACATATCTAGCTTTAGGGGTTGATTTTCATAAAAATTATTACGAAAGCCAAACTTATCTTTTAGGTAAAGAAGTAGTAAATGAAGGAATGGAAAAAGGCGTTTTTTACAGAAAAGAGGATGGTTCTGTTTGGATTGATTTAACCGATGATGGTTTGGATGAAAAAATTGTACTTCGTTCTGACGGAACAGCCGTTTATATGACGCAAGATATCGGAACCGCTATCCAACGATATAAAGAATTTTCGCTTGAAAGCTTGATTTATACAGTTGGAAATGAGCAAGATTATCATTTTAAAGTACTGTTTTTAATTATGAAAAAATTAGGCTATGAATGGGCAGATCATTTATATCATTTATCATACGGAATGGTAGATTTACCAAGTGGAAAGATGAAATCTCGTGAAGGAACGGTTGTGGATGCTGATGAATTAATTGAGGAAATGAAAAATTCAGCACAAGAAATTTCTGAAGAATTAGGCAAATTAGAAAGCTATAACAAAATAGAAAAACAAAATTTATATCGAATTATTGGATTGGGAGCATTAAAATATTTTATACTTAAAGTTGACCCAAAAAAACGAATTCTATTTGACCCAAAAGAATCCATCGATTTTAATGGTAATACCGGACCGTTTATTCAATATACTTACGCTCGAATTCAATCAATATTAAGAAAGGCAGATTTTGAATTCAGTCAAACTGTTGAAAATTACAATCTTAATGACAAAGAAAAATCTTTGATTAAGCAATTACAATTGTATCCAGAGGTTATTCAAAATGCAGCCCAAAATTTAAGTCCTGCATTGGTTGCAAATTATACTTTTGATTTAGTGAAAGAATACAATTCATTTTATCAAAGTAATTCAATACTAAATGCAGATACACTTACAGAAAAACAATTTAGAACTCAGTTAAGTTACAAAGTAGGAACAGTAATTAAATCAGCTTTTGGACTTTTAGGAATAGAAGTTCCAGAACGTATGTAAATTATTAATAACGTAAAAAATCAAAACATGAAATACGACATCATCATTATAGGAAGCGGACCAGGAGGTTACGTAACAGCTATTAGAGCTTCTCAACTCGGTTTTAAGGTTGGGATTGTTGAAAAAGAAAATCTAGGCGGTATTTGTCTTAATTGGGGATGTATTCCAACAAAAGCATTGTTAAAAAGCGCACAGGTTTATGACTATATGAAACATGCTGAACAGTATGGGTTAAAAGTAAGTCAGGTTGAAAAAGACTTTGAAGCTGTTATTAAAAGAAGTAGAAATGTTGCCGATGGAATGAGTAAAGGAGTTCAATTTTTAATGAAAAAAAATAAAATTGATATCATTGAGGGATTTGGAAAAGTGCTTCCGGGCAAAAAAGTTTTGGTAACAAATGCTGACGGAATTGCATCAACTTACGAAGCAGATCACATCATTATTGCTACGGGTGCCCGTGCAAAAGAACTGCCCAATTTACCAATTGATGGCAAAAAAGTAATTGGATATCGTCAAGCGATGACTTTAGAAAATCAACCTAAAAAAATGATTGTAGTCGGATCAGGAGCTATTGGAGTTGAGTTTGCTTATTTCTACCAAACGATGGGAACAGAAGTTACTATTGTAGAATTCTTACCAAATTTAGTTCCGTTAGAAGATGAAGAAGTTTCCAAACAATTGGAGCGTTCTTTCCGAAAAGCGGGCATCAAAACGATGGTTAACTCAGAAGTTTTATCGGTAGATATATCTGGCGAAGGTGTTAAAGCTGTTGTTAAAACTAAAAAAGGAGAAGAAGTTTTAGAAGCTGATATCGTTCTTTCTGCAGTTGGTATTAAATCAAATATTGAAAATATTGGATTGGAAGAAGTAGGAATTAAAGTAGATAAAGATAAGATTCTTGTTGATGAATTTTACCGAACCAATATTGAAGGATATTACGCTGTTGGCGATATTGTTCCAGGTCATGCTTTAGCGCATGTTGCCTCTGCAGAAGGAATTACTTGTGTTGAAAAAATTGCAGGCGTTAAAACTGAACCAGTTGATTATGGCAATATTCCAGGATGTACTTATGCTACTCCTGAGATTGCAAGCGTTGGATTAACCGAGAAAAAAGCATTAGAACTAGGTTACGAAATTAAAGTGGGTAAATTTCCATTTACAGCATCAGGTAAAGCACAAGCTGCCGGAACAATTGATGGATTTGTAAAAGTAATTTTTGATGCCAAATACGGCGAATGGCTAGGTTGCCATATGATTGGAGCTGGTGTAACTGATATGATTGCTGAAGCTGTTTTGGGTAGAAAACTAGAAACTACCGCCCATGAGATTTTAAAAACAGTTCATCCACATCCAACCATGAGTGAAGCGTTGATGGAAGCAGTAGCGGCGGCTTATGGAGAAGTGATACATATATAATTTTTTAACATATTCTTTATTAAAAATCCAAGTTTTTAGCTTGGATTTTTTTATATCAAATATTTTTATATATTTGATTCAATGTGATTTAACATTAATGTTCTTAACAATTTTATATTTCGTTTCATGAAGTTGGGCTTAATGAGTTTTTAGTATTGCAGTTTTACAATTAGTATTAACATCAATAATTATACAATTTTTATTAACTTCTAAACTTTAAAATTATGAATGAACAAGTCAATCTTTTCTTAGAAAGTTCTAAGAGTTTTCTGAATGAAATTGCCATTTTTTTACCAAAAATTATCGGAGCTTTCATTATTCTTATAATTGGTTGGATTATAGCTAAAATGATTAAAAAACTAATCGTTAAATTATTAGGAATTATAAAATTTGAATTCTTAACAGAGAAATCAGGTATAGATAAATTCATGAAAGATGGCGGAATGAAATTCTCGTCCTCAGAACTAATAGGTAAATTCTTTTACTGGATTATTATGTTTATAGTTATCATGGCTGTACTCAATAGTCTTGGTTTAGACAAAGCTTCAGAATTATTTTATATGATTCTATCTTATATTCCGAATATAATTGTAGCTATTGCTATATTTATTATTGGAATGTATTTAGCAAATTTTGTTTCTCAAATGTTGTTGACTTCTCTTACATCAATGCAAGAAAAAACAGCAATTTTAGTAAGCCGCATAGCATTTTATTCCATTATATTATTAACCATATTTATTACTTTGGTTCAATTAAATATTGCAGAAGAAATAGTCGTAAGTGCATTCCAATTATTATTTGGAGCTATTTGTTTTGCTTTTGCTTTAGCCTTTGGTTTGGGAGGAAAAGGAAAAGCAGAAGAATTTTTAAATGAGTTTTTTAAAAAATAATTAATACTGATATAACTAAAAATCCGAACGTAAAGTTCGGATTTTTTTTATTTATGACTAGTCAAGCTTACAAATCCATTGAAATAATATCAATTGTAGCAGATAATGGATTCAATAATTTTTGTAAATCATCAATTATATTTTCATTTGAAATTAAATATTCTGAGATATTTTTGATACGTTCTTGTAAAATTCCATTCGGAAAAAGTTCTGAATGTAATGCTGTTAATTGATTGATATATTCTTGATGCTTTCTTTTTTCGGCTTTTAATAATCGCTTTTCTAATTTATTAAGGCCATTTAATTGTTTTTGTTGCTGGGCTTTTACAGCACCTATAAATGATTTATCAGTTTTAGATGCAATCGTTTCCAAATTTAAAAACATTGAGTTCAAATACTTGCGTTCTTTTTCAAAATCAATAGTTATTTCAGATATTTCTTTTACTTTTTTATTGATTAATTGAGGAAGTGGCATCCATAAATCATCAAAAGTTAATTTTAATTTTTTAAGTTGATTTTGTTGTTTTTTGGTCAATATTAAAGCAGAATTTCGATGTAATAATATGGGAAACTCCACTTTTTGATAATCAAAATAAGATTTCAATTGTAGCCAATAGGCTAATTCTCCTGCTCCACCAACATAACATAAATTAGGTAAAATTACCTCCTGATATAAAGGTCTCATTAAAACATTTGGAGAAAATCTTTCGGGAAAATTATTTAATTCGGTAATTATTTCATCACTTGAAAATACTTTTGAAGTATTATGAATCTTATATTGGAAATCTTCAAAAATTATCCGTTGACGTTCGTTATTCATCAAGTAAAATAAATTAATTTCTCTCGGATTTACCTGTACTTTATATTTTTTAGCAATTTCAATATTCATTTTTTTAACTTCCTTAAAACAAGTGTTTTGCAATAATTCATCAGCCATAAAAGTTTTAAACTGACTTTTTAATTGAACATCATTTCCATCTAAAATTACCAAACCAAATTTTCCAAACAATTCATTTATTAAATATTTATTAGCGTCAGCTAAATTGGAGTGTTTTAAGTATGATTTCTCAAATAAATCAAAAATATATTTGGCATTTGGTTGATTAATAATTAAACTTTTTAGTTGTTGAAAAACATCATTTAAACCATCTGTAGCTAATTTACCAACAGCTCCACCATCCTTTTTATTCCATTCTAATTTTTGATGATGAACCCAAAAATGATTGATTTCTGCAAAATCATGATCTTCAGTAGCCATCCAAAATATAGGTACGAAATAATTTTCTGGGAACTTATTTTGTAATTCTTCCGCTAAATTAATGGTTGTCAGCAACTTATAAATTACATATAAAGGACCTGTAAATAAATTAAGTTGATGTCCGGTTGTAACCGTAAAAGTGTTTGTTTTTTTTAACTGAAGAATATTAAATTTGGTTTTATCTGAAAGGTTTAAAATTTTATTTTGTGATTGAAGAACTGAAACCAACACATCCCTTTTGTCTTGATTGAAATTTTTCTTTTTATTAATCTGATTCTTAAATTCTTCAATATTTGGAAAGTGAGCATAAAAGTCTTTAACCTCTTGATTTTGATTCAAATAGTCGTTTATAAGATTTGATAACAATCCAGTTTCAACTAAAGGTAAAGAAGTTATTTTATTCATTTCTATTAATCATTACTTAAATGTTGGAACAATGTATAAACATAAGATCGTTCATCGCCAGATGGCATAGTGTAGGTATAATTGAATGTTTTGAGCAATTTAAAATTATTTCCTAATTTGTTTTGCAACATATCAGCATCGTATCTAAAAACATCCAATCCACTACATTTTAAAGCGCCTTCTAAATTAAATACAGCAATAATTACAAATCCACGGGGTTTTAAACCTTTTCTCAATAAATCAAAATAAGTATTTTGATCATTTTCATCAGTAAAAAAATGTAAAACTGCACGATCGTGCCAAACATCAATGTTATTAATTTTTAATAATTCCTTTGTTGGATTTGTCAAATCATCAACAATAAATTTTACATTATTTTGATGTTCATCATTCAATCTATTTTTGAGCACCTCTAAAGCTGGCGCAGAAATGTCATTTGCTAAAAGATTTGTGTAACCTAATTTCAATAAATCATCTACAAAAGTGGTTGCTCCAGCACCTACATTTAAAATTTTAGCATCTTTTGGAAGATTACATAACTGAATTAAATCTAACGATGGTGCTGCTTCTTTTTCATACCATCCCAATTTATCAAACTCAGTTTTGTTATATACTTTTTCCCAATGCGATTTATAATCGATCTCACTCATATTTTTAAAAAATTATATTACAAACCTAAACAATATTTAGAAGTTGAAAGATTGATTTATAAAAAAAGAGGCGATTTGCCTCTTTTGTTTTATTTTGCAGGTTCACCAACCAAGTCATACTCGCTGGCATCGGTAATTTTGATATCAATAAATTGTCCTATTTGGATGTAATGTTGTGTAGCATCAACTAATACTTCATTATCAACATCGGGGGAATCAAATTCTGTCCTACCGTAAAAATAATTACCTTCTTTTCTGTCAAATAAACATCTATAAATTTTTCCAACTTTTTGCTGGTTTAATTCCAATGATATTTGTGATTGAATATCCATAATTTCAGCAACTCGCTGTTTTTTAATAGCTGCAGGAACATCATCATCTAAAGTAGCTGCATGAGTATCTTCTTCATGTGAATAGGCAAAAACGCCTAATCGTTCAAAACGCATTTCTGAAACCCATTGTTTCAACTCTTCAAACTGCGCTTCCGTTTCGTTGGGATATCCTACAATTAAAGTTGTTCTGATAGCCATTTCAGGAACAATCGTCCTGAATTTATGAATTAATTGTGTGGTTTTTTCATGAGATGTTCCTCTTCGCATTGATTGTAAAATCTCATCATTGATGTGTTGTAGAGGAATATCAATATAATTGCAAATTTTTGATTCCGTATTCATCACTTCAAGAACATCTTCTGGGAAACCAGTTGGAAAAGCATAATGTAAACGAATCCATTCAATTCCATCAACTTTAACTAACTCTTTCAATAAATCGGCTAAAGCTCTTTTCTTATAAATATCGAGTCCGTAAAAGGTTAAATCTTGTGCTATTAGAATTAATTCCTTCACTCCTTTAGAGGCTAATTTTTGAGTTTCAGTAACCAAATTTTCTATCGGAGTTGAAACATGTTTTCCACGCATTAATGGAATCGCACAAAAAGAACAAGGTCTATCACAACCTTCGGCAATTTTTAAGTAAGCATAATGTTTTGGAGTTGTCAATAAACGTTCTCCAACTAATTCGTGTTTATAATCTGCTCGTAAAGCTTTTAATAAAAGCGGTAAATCATGCGTTCCAAAATATTGATCAACATTGGGAATTTCTTTTTCCAAATCAGATTTATAACGCTCGCTTAAACAACCTGTAACAAAAACTTTATCAATTAGCCCACGTTCTTTTTTATCAACAAAATGTAAAATTGTATTGATAGATTCTTCTTTGGCATCGCCTATAAATCCGCAGGTATTAATTACTACAATATTTCCTTCTTCCTTTTCATCTTCATGTA
>JAUYUF010000052.1 GCA_030694835.1 Flavobacteriaceae bacterium
AGCGCAAAATCAGAAAAATGTCAAGTGCGAAAAATATTTTCATACTAAATACAACATTTAATACCTTTTATTTTTGATAAATTTTCACAAGCCTTTACAATGGATGCAACATCAGTTGTTTGTTGTATTTCAGTATTTAAAAATTTTAATTGACGTATAAATTTTCTTCGAGAGGCAAAATTTGAAGATCCTAACATCAACAAAAATTTTCTAATTTCTTGTTGAAAAACGACAATTAAAGCAATTGCTCCACCACCAATTAAAGTTCCTAAAATGCCACTTAACATTTCCATTTTCAATATTTGAGTTAATTTCCACATAATGAAAACGATGGCAATCCCTATAAAAATATTGACTGCTACAGTCCCTTTTAATAGTTTGTAAACGTAATAGAGTAAAACTGCTACCAAAAAGGCGTCGAGGATGTCTAAAATTGATATGTTAATAAAGTTCAAACTAATTATTTATTTATGTAAATGTACTCATTTTTATACTCAAAGAATTTGTTTTTTATAAATCGCAACCACATTCTGGAATTTTATTTGCATCAAAAATATATTCATTTTTATCTATGATAAATAGTTCTTTTTGCAGTGACAACAGATGAGTTTTAAAATTTAAATATTCTTGATAAGTTATTTCTTGATTAAAATTGAGATGTAACAATGTCTTTTTTCCATTTTCTGTAAAGTTGATAAAACCAATTAGTGTGTCAAAAAAGTCAACTTTATCAATCTTATTTTCATTGAGATAATAAGATTTCATTCCCAATGATAAATGAATATTATTGTAATTTTTATAATAATCAAGTTTTTTTAAGATGGATTTATTAGATTGAATTGTATCAAAATGAAATTGTATATTACTAATATCAACAAAAGATAAAATTTTATTAATCGTATCAGAATAACTCAAATAGTTGTTAAATTCGTCTTTTTCATCCGCGGCTCTTTTTAATCTTTTCTCTTGAAAATGTTGAATTTCACGCATTACTTTAGCTAATTTTAAATGCTTATCAATATTAAAAATCCAGTTGGTAGCACCAATTAAGTTTTTATCATTTAGCTGAAGCGTTGTATCTTTTTCTTGCACTTTCATAAACATCCAAATTTCAGAAAAATTTGAAATTTCTTGTATTCCAGTTTTATCAGTAGTAGGTATATTAATTTCTTTTTTCTGACAACTTAAAGTTAGGATTGTAAAGAAAAGTAAAATATATATTTGAAAAGGTTTCATTAGTAATTATTGATTTAAAAGTGAAGTAATTTTAATGGCTTCAACAGCTTCTTTAACATCGTGAACCCGCAAGATAGAAGACCCTTTTAAAAGCGCAATTGTGTTAGCAACAGTTGTAGCATTTAAAGCTTCGTTTGCTGTTATATTTAAGGGTTTTTGAAGCATTGATTTTCTTGAAATTCCTGTTAAAATTGGAATATTTAAATGTTTAAAATAATCAAGATTTTGCAATAATTGATAGTTGTGATCTATTGTCTTTCCAAAGCCAAAACCAACATCAATAATTAAATCATTTACACCTAATTCTCTTAATTGATGAATTTTTTCAGAGAAATAAAACATCAATTCTGAAATGATATTTTCATAAGTGGGATTTTTGTGCATGTTTTGTGGAGTTCCTTTCATATGCATTAAAATATAGGGAACCTGAAGTTGAGCTATAGTTTTAAACATATTTTTGTCCATTTCACCAGCAGAAATATCATTAATCATACAAGCACCATTTTCAATGCTTTCATGTGCCATTTTACTTCTAAAAGTATCAACAGAAATTAATATTTCTGGAAATATTTTAATTAATAATTTTACAACAGGAATCAGTCTTTTTAGTTCTTCTTCTTCAGAAATATGAATGGCATTGGGTCGAGAAGAATAAGCGCCAACATCTATAAAAGTCGCACCATCGACCAGCATTTTCTCAACTTTTTCTAATATTGATTTTTCATTTTGATAAAGCCCACCGTCATAGAAAGAATCTGGAGTGAGATTTAAAATTCCCATTACTTTTGGTGTAGATAAATCAATGAGTTTTCCTTTACAGTTGATTGTTTTCATTTTTAACTGGCTACCATATTGGTTACTTTACTTGCATCTGGTGCTTGATAATTTCTCATTTTTTCCATTAATTCTTCAACCGAATTGCTGATTAAAAGCATTTCGCGATTTTCTTTTTTAACATATCCTTCAGCTACCATCACATCTAATTGTTGAATTAAAAAATCAAAAAAACCATTTGTATTTAAAATTCCTATGGGTTTCTTTTCAATACCCAATTGCCCTAAAGTAAGGACTTCAAATATTTCATCTAGAGTGCCAAAACCACCTGCTAATGCAATATAACCATCCACCATTTTACTGATTTTAACTTTACGTTTACTCATTTTTCGGGTAACATGCATTTGTGAAATATCGGTATGTTCTACTTCTTGATGTCTTAAAAAATGAGGGATAACACCAATTACTTCACCATTATTTTTTAACATGGCGTTAGCAATGGCTCCCATCATTCCAATTTTTCCGCCGCCATAAACCATAGCAATGGAATGTTTGCAAAAATATTCACCTAAAAGTTGTGCATCTTTTTGATATATATCATTAAACCCTAAACTTGATCCACAAAAAACTGCTATTTTCTTCATGCTTAACCGAAATTCATTAAATTTATCCGAAATTTACATAAATTAATTGAGTCACTATGCAAGCTACTTCAAAACAATATGATGAGGTTATTACTAAATGCAGAACATTATATATAAATAAATTAAGAGATTATGGTAGTGCATGGCGTATATTACGTTTACCTTCTTTAACGGATCAGATATATATTAAAGCACAAAGAATTCGTCAATTACAGGAAAACCCAGTTCGAAAAGTACAAGAAGATGAGGTGAGTGAGTTTATCGGAATTATCAATTATGCTATTATGGCATTGATTCAGTTGGAAAAAGGAATTGTTGAACAACCCGATTTAAGTGTTGAAGAGGCTACTTTGCTATATGATAAACATGTTGCTATTACAAAATCATTGATGGAAGATAAAAACCATGATTATGGTGAAGCTTGGCGTGAAATGCGCATCAGTTCTTTAACTGATTTGATTCTTCAAAAATTATTACGTGTAAAACAAATTGAAGATAATAAAGGTAAAACGCTGGTCTCTGAAGGCATTGATGCTAATTATCACGATATGGTTAATTATTCCGTTTTTGCTTTAATTAAATTAACGTAAAAACAGATGAAAGAATATAACGAAATAGGAATTAGGGAATAGGAATTAGGGAAGTTTAAAATTCTCATTTCTCATTTCTTAATACTCAAATCTAAAAATATGAAATATCTGGTACAATTAATTAGAATATTGGTAGGATTCTCATTCGTGAGTTCAGGTTTTTTAAAAATGATTGATCCTCTTGGGACATCGTATAAATTGGAAGAATATTTCAATCCGTCAGTTCTTAATTTAGAATTTTTAGTGCCGTATGCATTATTAATTGGGATTATTTTAATTTTAATAGAAACTGCTTTAGGGGTATTTTTATTGATTGGCTTTAAGTCTAAATGGACCATTTGGGGATTATTTCTAATGACATCTTTGTTTCTGTTTTTAACTTGGTATTCTGCCTATTATAATAAGGTTACTGACTGTGGTTGTTTTGGCGATGCCATTAAATTAACGCCTTGGGAAACATTTTATAAAAATGTTGTTTTATTTATAATGATTGTTTTTTTAGGATTCAAATCTTCAAATATTTTCAACTTTTTTAATATATCAATAACAAAATGGATAGCCTTTTTAGTGATACCACTTTCGTTATATTTTATGTATTTCACGCTTTTAAGTTTGCCGATAATTGATTTTAGACCCTATAAAATTGGGACAAATATTACAGAAGGGATGAAATTAAAAGAAGGTGAATATATACCTGCAATTCATGATTTTATTTTAGAATCTGAAGTAAGTGGAGATATTACCAATCCTATTTTACAAGATAAAAAAGTACTATTAGTTCTCATTTATGATTTACAAAAATCGGATAAAAACAGTTTTGATAAGATAAAAGAAATTACTGATATTGCTGTTTCAAAAAATTATAAAGTTTATGGAGTTTCTGCTTCATTACCCGAAGATTTTAATGAAATCAAATCCCAATATCAACTTAATTTTGAATTTCTTTTTAATGATGGAACTACGATAAAAACTATGATTAGGGCTAATCCTGGACTAATGGTTTTGGAAAAAGGAATTATAGTTGATAAACGCAATTGGATTGATGCTGGTAAGTTAGTTTTAAATTAAAATGAAAAGTGTAGTATTAGTTTTTTTAGGCGGAGGATTGGGGAGTGTCATTCGCTATTATTTCAATATTACATTCAATTTTATCATTTCTACATTTCCTTTAGGAACCTTTTTAGCCAATATTATTGGAAGTTTATTTGTAGGAATTATTGTTGGATTTTTAGGTAAAAGTCATGTGCTAAATGATAACCTATATTTGTTGCTAGTTATCGGATTTTGTGGTGGATTTACAACTTTTTCAACCTTTGCGATGGAAAATCAGATATACCTCAAAAATGGTGATTATCTCTACTTTTTTAGTTACACTTTAGGAACTCTTTTGCTTAGTATTTTAGCAGTTATTCTGGGTTTATTTCTAACGAAGGTTTATTAATTAAAAAGTTTATTACAACTGATGCTGCATACATTCCGAAAAGTGCTGGCATATAACTAATAGTGCCGTAATACGATTTTTTATAATCCTGATTTTCTACTAATTGTAAACTTTCTTCATTGGGTATTTCAGAAGAAAAAACAACTTTTACACCTTTTTGAATTCCTTCTTTTGCTAATCTTTTTCTTACAGATTTTGCTAGATAACAATCTCTAGTATTATGAATATCGCTTACTTTTACTAAAGCCGGATTTATTTTCCCGCCAGCTCCCATAGAACTGACAACTTTAATTCGTTTGCGTTTACACGCTAATATTAAATTTACTTTTGGAGTAATACTATCAATACAATCAACTACATAATCAAAAGAATTATCAACAATTTCAAAAGCACGTTCTGGCGAAATAAATTCATTGATTACAGTTAATTTCAGTTTAGGATTGATGTCCATTAATCTTTCAGCCATCACTTCAACTTTTGGTTTTCCTACAGAAGATGTTAAAGCTGGAAGTTGTCTGTTTTTATTGGTGATATCTACCACATCTCCATCAATAATTGTCATGGCTCCAATCCCAGACCTTGCAATAAATTCTGCGGCGAAAGAACCTACACCGCCCATTCCAACTATTAAAATATGTGATTTTTTTAAGTTTTCTACACCTTCTTTTTTAATAAGTAATTCAGTTCGTTCAAGCCAATTTTTCTCCATTTTCTTCTTTTAAATCAACATTAAATATATTTTGGAAGTTCAAAAATAATTGATTTTTTAAGGAATCAATAGATATATTTTTAATAAGCGATGCTTTTTGATAAATTTCTTCAATAGCAACTTGGCTATCATCAGTTTCTAAAAAGATTCTATTTAGAGGTGTGCCCAATAAATTTTTCTGAGTTGTACTAGAATTTAATAGAGATTTTCCAAATGAGAAATAAAAAGTAGGTATTTTTAAGCAAACAGAATGAATGTGCTGATTTTTTGAGAATCCATGAAAAATGATTGGGATGGTTATCTTTTCAGTTTTAATGATATTAATTATATCTTGATATGCTTTTACACTATGAATAATTGCAGGTTTTTTATGTTTTTGAGCAAGTTTTAACTGTTTTATAAAAATACTTTTTTGATACTGATAATCAAATTTAATAGCTCTATCCAAACCACACTCCCCAATTGCTATACAATTTTGGTTTTTAAAGTGTATTTCTATAAGTTTAATTTCAGCTTCAGATGTATTTAAGTCTATATACCAAGGATGAATACCAATAGAGAAAAAAGTATCTGAAGAAATTAAATCTTTTGGAAAATAATTTTTAATTAAAATGATATCCTCTGACTCAATTAAATGATGAGTATGAGTATCAATAAATTTTATTTTAGTGTTTGTCATATGCTTTTACTCCTGCTCTAATTTCAATATTAAGTTGATTTTCTGAAGGTACAACAGGACAAGAATACTTAGAATTATAGGCGCAATATGGGTTATAGGCTTTGTTAAAATCTATAGTTAATCTGTTATTAGATGGAATTTCTAAATCAATATATCTTCCACCTTTATAACTTTCATGTCCGTTAGTTACATCTGTAAAAGGCAGAAATAAATAATTGCGATATTCAAAATCTAAAATTAATTGCTGATTTTGATAAACATTTAATTTATATTCTTTTCCATTTAAACTAAAGGATGCAATACCAAAACGTTTGTAAAGAGGTTTGCGATCTGTAGTTGTTGCCATTTCAAATACAGGATCATTAGGAGTTAATTCTAAAATAGCTTCTACTTTAAAATTTTCATCAGCTGTAAAAAAATCTAAGGCTTCAAAAGAGGTTAAATCTTCTTCTTTTAAAGGAGAACTTGAAGGATTAGCATATTCTTTATTCAACTTATCCTGAAATTTATGAACTTCTATTATATGAAGATTTGAATATTGTTCTGTTGATTGTTTACAATTTAAAAAAACAATTAAAAATAGAATAGGTAAAGCTGTTTTCATAGGTAAATAATTAGTCTATTTTAAGGTCATGTGGAATACACCAGTTTGATTAAATTTTTTAACAACTATTATGTTGTACAAACATGGCTATTTTATTTCATTAAGTTTGCTTTCAAAGATAGTTTTTTTAGGAAGAAACTAGAAATCATAAAGATTATTCTTGTTAACTTTATTACTTTTGACAAATGCTTCAAAGTACTTTTTACGCTTATAAAAACTCATTTCGAGGTCTTTCAAAAGAAGTGTGGTGGTTAGCATTGATAACTTTTATCAATAGAGCAGGCACCATGGTTTTGCCTTTTTTAACACTTTATTTAAATAAACATTTACATTTTACATTAGGTGAAGTAGGGTGGATTATGAGTATTTTTGGAGTTGGTTCTTTAGTTGGGTCCTATTTAGGCGGTAAGTTAACCGATAAAATTGGGTTTTATCAAGTGATGTTTTGGA
Organism: Flavobacteriaceae bacterium; assembly: GCA_030694835.1. Classification (GTDB taxonomy): domain Bacteria; phylum Bacteroidota; class Bacteroidia; order Flavobacteriales; family Flavobacteriaceae; genus JAGXRT01. Next base: position 7,128 of record JAUYUF010000052.1, read on the forward strand.
GTTTATTTTTATCTGGATTAATGCTTATTGGATTACAATTTATCACTTCTTTTTGGGGATTTAGTATAGGAATCTTTTTAACAATGTTAATTGCTGATACTTTTAGACCTGCCATGTTTGTGGCGGTTAAGGCATATAGCAAGCCAGAAAATCAAACTAGAACTTTAACACTTGTAAGATTAGCAATCAATTTAGGATTTACAATTGGTCCATTTTTAGGAGGAATAATTATTGCACTCATTAGTTATAAAGGTCTTTTTTGGGTAGATGGATTAACATGTATTATAGCGATTTTAGTTTTTAGAAGAGTGTTAAAAAACAAAAGTTTAAGTAAAAAACAGGAATTATTGGATGATGAAATAATCCCAACTTCAGTTTTAAAAGATCGACCATTTTGGGTTTTTTTGGTAATTGTTTTTATAATGGCAGTAATTTTTTTCCAACTTTTTACAACACTTCCAATTTTTTATAGAGATATTTACAATTTAACAGAACTTCAGATTGGTTTATTAATGGCTTTAAATGGAGGAATAATTTTCATTTTTGAAATGCCTTTAATTCATAAATTAGAAAGATCTTCTATCGAGAGAGTCCGTTTAATAATGATTGGACTTTTACTCTTTTCTATTAGTTTTTTATTGCTAATAACAACTCAATGGATTGGAATACTGATTATCAGTATGTTGGTAATTTCATTTGGAGAGATGCTCGGATTCCCTTTTACAAATTCATTTGCCATTAGTAGAGCCCCAAAAGGAAAAGAAGGAAAATTCATGGCTTTATATACAATGGCTTTTTCATTAGCTCATATTTTTAGTGCTAAATTTGGAATGCTTATAATTGACTTATATGGTTTTAATTCTAATTGGTTTTTAATGGGTTTTTTAGGGTTAATTGCAGTAATTTTAACATTTTGGTTGAAGAAATTAATATCAGTTGAGTAATAATATAAGTATATTTGATGGTTTTAAATTCAGATTAATCTGTCTTTTTTATATTTTTAACATCTAATGAAAATAGTTGAACAAATAAAACTTCCTATTCATAAAGAAATGGAACTCTTTGAAGAAAAATTCAAAGAATCTATGGCTACCCAAGTTCCGTTACTCAACAGAATTACCTATTATATCATCCGAAGAAAAGGAAAACAGATGCGTCCGATGTTTGTTTTTTTAGTGGCAAAAATGGTTTCTAGCGGCAAAATGACAGAACGCACGTATCGCGGAGCATCTGTAATTGAGTTAATTCATACAGCAACTTTGGTACATGATGATGTAGTTGATGATAGCAATCGCAGAAGAGGATTCTTTTCTATTAATGCCTTGTGGAAAAATAAAATTGCAGTTCTGGTGGGTGATTTTTTATTGTCAAAAGGATTATTGCTCTCTATAGATAATGATGATTTTGATATCCTTAAACTGATTTCTATTGCAGTTCGCGAAATGAGTGAAGGTGAATTATTGCAAATTGAAAAAGCTCGAAAATTAGATATTACCGAAGATATTTATTATGAAATTATTCGTCAGAAAACAGCAACTTTAATTGCAGCTTGTTGTGGAATTGGAGCAGCTTCAGTAGATGCATCATCCGAAGAAATTGAAAAAATGAGAAAATTTGGTGAATATATTGGGATGGCTTTTCAAATGAAAG
>JAUYUF010000055.1 GCA_030694835.1 Flavobacteriaceae bacterium
TGTTGTTAAATTTTTAAAATTCCCCGTAGTAAAATATATAGATTCTATAAAAAGAAAAAGAATTGCTCAATTTGCCTCTTTTGTAGCTCTTTTAATTCTTTTACCAAGTACCTATATGTTTTATAATTTATTTATCGAAAATCAATTTAAAAAAGAAGCGAAAGATTTCATTCATTTTGTTGAGGAAAAAGGAATTAATTTGATTGGAGAAGATGAGGAAAAGACTATTAATTTTGATAAAAAGGAAATAAAATTAGTGATTTTTGGTGAAACACTTTCAGAAGAAACAATTATTGATTTAAAAAAATCAATGACCAATTTTGGATTAGAGAACACCAATTTGATTGTACAACAAAGCAATGAAGATGTAGAAATGAAACTACAAATTCAAAATTTAACTGAATTATATTCAAAAAATCAGAATATTATTTTTTCAAGAGAAGAAACTATTCGTGAAAAAGATGATAAAATAAGATTGCTAGAAAATGCTTTAACTAAATTTTATTCAAGTCAAGTTGCCATAGACAAAATAGGAACTGAGGTTAAAATTAATTATCCTGATGTTTCAAAAATTATATTTACAAATCAAATAACTTCTAATTTTCAAAAAATAGATACAATACCAATCCTTACAATAAAATGGGATAACAAAACAAAAGGTGTTAATCAACAACACAAAAAATTAGCTCAATGGCTTCAGACAAGATTAGAAATGAAAAATTTACAGATTCATAAAGAATAAAAAAAGCTTCCATTTTGGAAGCTTTTTTTGTGACCGGTCTGGGGCTCGAACCCAGGACCCCAACATTAAAAGTGTTGTGCTCTACCGACTGAGCTAACCGGTCTCTTTTTGAGGGTGCAAATATAGAAGTATTATTTATTTATACAAACCTATTTTACAATTTAATATTCCCAGTGTATACTTCTCTTACTTTTTTAAATAAATTGGATGAATAGACGAAAGATGTAACTGCTTCATTATCGGTATAAAAGACTTCATCTTTTGTGCCATCCCAAGCTTTATAACCATTTTTTAATAAAATAATTTTTTCGCCAATTTCCATCACAGAATTCATGTCATGGGAATTAATTATAGTTGTAATGTTATTTTCGACTGTAATTTCATGAATTAAATTATCAATAAGAGTAGATGTTTGAGGATCTAAACCTGAATTTGGTTCATCGCAAAAAAGATATTTGGGATTCATTACTATAGAACGAGCAATCGCAACTCTTTTTTTCATTCCACCAGATAACTCAGATGGATATTTTTTATTTGAGTTTTCAAGATTTACACGCTCTAAAACTTCATTTACGCGAAGTAACATTTCTTTTTGAGTCTGGTTTTTAAACATCTTAATTGGAAACATCACATTTTCTTCAACAGTTAAAGAATCGTATAATGCACTTCCTTGAAAAACCATTCCAATTTCTTCTCTTAATTTTCTTCTTACTTTTATTCCAAGCTCAGCGTAATTTCTTCCATCAAAAGATATAATTCCTTTTTCACTTTCAAATAATCCTAATAAACATTTTAGAAATACTGTTTTACCAGAACCACTTTGACCGATTATTAGGCTTGTTTTACCATTTTCAAAGACGGCTGAAACATCTTTTAAGATTTCAACTCCGTTAAATTCTTTATATAAATTCTTAACCTCTATCATTAGCTCAATAACATTTGTGTTAGGAAATAATTTAAAACAATAATCACGACACTAGTCCAAACAACTGCCTTTGTACTGGCTCTTCCCACTTCCAAAGATCCACCAGTAACATAATATCCATGATATGCTGGGATTGTTGCAATAACAAATGCGAATACAACGGTTTTAATCATAGAATATGTGAAATGAAAAGGGTCTAAATCAGTCCTTAAACCAGTAATATAATCTGGCATTGAGATTAAATCGGTAAGAACTCCTGCAACCATTCCTCCATAAATTCCTAAGAATATTCCTAAAGTTACTAATAGTGGATAAAAAATTACAGAAGCAATAATTTTAGGCAAAACTAAGTAATTTAAAGAATTTACACCCATTACCTCTAAGGCATCTATCTGCTCTGTAACTCGCATTGTACCAATACTTGAAGTGATATATGAACCTACTTTACCTGCTAAAATAATAGACATTAACGTTGGAGAAAACTCTAAGACTAAAGACATTCTGGTTGCATAACCAATTAAATATCGAGGAATAAAAGGATTTTCTAAATTTAAAGCCATTTGTATTACTACAACTCCACCAACGAAAAAAGATATAAAAGCAGTAATTCCGATTGAATTAATTCCAATATCTTCCATTTCTCTAAAAAGGGATTCTTTAAAAATAATCCATTTTTGAGGTTTTTTAAACACTTGCTTGAGCATTGCGAAATACTTACCAGTATGTTCAATATAATTCATGGTTAATTTTTATGATACGCTAAATTAACTAAAATATTAAGGTAGTCTAAAGAATCAAATAAAAAAAGGACAATTGATTTTGCCCTTTTAAAAGATTCTCAAAAATTCATTGTCATCAAAATTTAATAAATGAATTCCAAATATTCAATTTAAGGGCATTTATACACAATGGCATTGATATTCATTCCTGCACCAACAGATGCTAAAATAATTACATCATTTGAATTAATTTCTTGATTTTCAACCTTTCCTTTTAATACTAAATCAAATAAGGTTGGAACTGTAGCAACTGAGCTATTTCCTAGTTTATGAATACTCATTGGCATAACATCTTCTGGTAAAGGTGATTTAAACAATTTATAAAATCGTTTAATAATGGCTTCATCCATTTTCTCATTTGCTTGATGAATAAATACTTTTTTCACATCATGTATATCAATATTGCATTTTTCCATAGCGTGTTTCATCGCTAATGGGACATTAGAAAGTGCATATTCATATATTTTTCTTCCATTCATTTTGATATATCTCACATCTGGATCTTCAGTTTTATCAAATGAATTTCCAAAATGTAAATAATAAACCTCTTCCATTGTATGACTTTGAGTTGCATGTCCCATTATTCCAACTGGAATTTCACTTTCAACAGCTTCAACAATACATGCTCCGGCACCATCAGAATATATCATAGAATCACGATCGTGCATATCAAGAACTCTAGAAAGTGTTTCAGCGCCAATTACCAAACATCTTTTTGCCATTCCTGATTGAATGAAAGCATGTGCTTGAATAACACCTTCTACCCAACCTGGACAACCAAATAAAATATCATAAGCAACACAGTAAGGATTTTTAATTTCTAATCTATGTTTTACTCTTGATGCCAAACTTGGCAAAATATCACTTTGAATTGCAGCACTTTTTACATCGCCAAAATTATGAGCAACGATTATATAGTCTAAAGTTTCTTTATCAATTTTAGCGTCTGCAATTGCTTTTTCTGCAGCTAAAAATCCTAAATCAGATGTATTTAATTCATGTGACGCCCAACGTCTTTCTTCAATTCCTGTAATCGCCTTAAATTTGTCGATAATAGTTGCATTATCATACTCAAATGGAGTTCCGTCATCATTTAGAAACTCATGATTTAAAAAATCTTCATTGGTTTTTAAAATAGATGGAATATAACTTCCTGTTCCTGTAATTACTGAATAAATAGCCATATTTTAAATTTTATACTTAACAAATTTAAATAAAACATCCATGTTAAAAGGCAAATATATCACAAGAATTTTTTTTAATTAGCAATTATCACTGCTTTAAATGATGATTTCATCAACTTAAATCATTTAAAACAATAAAATATTCTAAAAATTCTATAACAATGTTTTGATAAATGCGATGGGTAATAAGTCTTTTAATGAATCTGTTTTGAATATTTTCCCTGTTTCACCCATAAAATAAATTTCAATCAATTCATCTTGTTTGCTCTCATATTCGAACAAAGTTTGTCTACAAGCACCACATGGAGAAACAGGAGAATCTACAATTTTATTATTTGAGCTAGCTGTTATTACTAATTTTACAACTTTTACATTTGGAAAATCTGAAGCAGCTTTCCAAATAGCAACCCTTTCTGCACAAATTCCAGATGGATAAGCAGCATTTTCCTGATTACTTCCTATTATTATTTTTCCGTTTTCTAGCATTAATGCTGCACCAACATTAAAATTTGAATAGGGAGCATATGCTGTTTTTCTAGCTTCAACTGATTTTTGAACTAATAATTGAACATCAACTGGAAGTTCTTCAACAGAATCATAAATTGTTAACGGAGTAGAAATTTCTATTTTTTTCATTTAATAATTATCATATAAATCTCCAAAATTAAACGATAAAGAGAATCTTAAAGTGTTTTCAAGTGGATTTTTAACATCTGTTGAATTAAATAAATATGACAAATCTATAGACGTACTTTTAAATTTGAATCCAGCTCCAAGTGTAAAATATTTTCTCGCTCCTTTAAATTCATTCTCATTAAAATAACCTGCTCTTAAAGCGAATGATTTATCATAAAGATATTCAACCCCAACTCCCCAAGTAAATTCTTTTAGTTCTTCTGAAAATCCATCAGGGGCATCTCCAAATGATTGAAACATCCCTTTTACCCAACCAACATTATCTTCTTTTCCTTCAAGAACTTCCCCTGTTTGCGGATCCCTAACAGGCGGTGTTGGAACTAATAATTTATTAAATTCAATATTCGTTGATATGATATTATAGTCATCCATTATAAAATCAAAACCTCCGCCAATTTTTAAATTAGTAGGTATAAAACTCTCTTTTCCTCCATCAGAAGATTTAATTTTGGGTCCAATATTTGAGATATTATAACCTCCTCTCCATCTACCTGAAATGCCTCCATAATAATCTTCTTCCGATTGAAAATAACCTGAAACATCAACCGCAAAAGAATTTACAACATTAATATCTGACTCAATGGCTTTAGTGCCCACATCAGAACGAATATATCTTAAAGTTACACCCATTGAATATAAATCACTTAATTTCATTGCGTAGGTACCATCCAATAATAAATTATTTGGCTTATCAATACCTTGCTCATTACCGGCATAATCTGTATACTGAATACTCCCAAAACTGAAATATTGCAATCTTGCTGACCAAGCACTTTGATCATTAATTCGGTTAGCTATTGTTACACCTCCTAGAAACATATCATTCACTAATTCCCGCATCCATGGTGTATAATTAACTCCTAAACTATATTGTGATTCTAAAAATGCGTATTTCGCAGGATTGTGATGTTGAGAAAATATGTCTGCAGAGGTTGATACACCAATATCTCCCATTGAAGAAGCTCTTGCATCCGGTACTATTAACAAAAATGGTAATGCAGTAGTAATCGTTCTATTATTATTAATTTGAGCTAATACATTATATCCTGTAAATAATGATATAAAAAGTACTAAAAATATTTTTTTCATAATTTAAAATTTATTGTTTGCAAATATCTATTTTTTATTGAAGAATTACTAATTTCTCAATTTTTTCTCCCTTTTTACCAGAGAATAATGACTTTACTTTTAATTTATAAATGTAAACTCCTTTACCTATTTTATCACCAAAATCATCTAGACCATTCCATGTAATAGAACGTGCTAATCCACCAGAAGTTTGAATTGTTTGGTTGATAGTTTTAACTAATTTCCCTGAAACTGTAAAAATTTGGATTTGAACTTCCAAAGGCTCGTTAGGTTTATTGTGATTGAACCAAAATTCTGTATAATTAATAAAAGGATTTGGGTAATTTAACACGTTATCAATATTTAATTCAGAATCACTTATTACATAGAAAGTAATGGTAACTTCTGATGAATTATTGTAGGTATCCCAAGCTTTTAATGTTAAAGTGTGTAATCCTATTGATAAATTTCTAAGTTGATATGACAATGAACCTTTTTTATAATCATTTAACTCTGTTTCATAAAAATCATTTAAAATTATTGGGTTTGATTGATTTCCATCCAAAATTGCTATAATATCATGATCAACTGCAGTTATTGAAGTATTAATTCCACTAGCATCTTCTAATTTAACAATTAAAATTGGCGACTGGTTTGTATTACCACCATCAATAAATGATTCATCATTTAAAAATAATTTAATGATTGGACCCGTTTTATCTTCAGGTGCATTGGTATTAACTCCCCCAACAATTACATTTAAATCATAACCACTTTTATCAATTTGTTGATTATTAGCATATAAACTAATTTTTCCTTTTCCGTAGGCAATTCTTAGATCTTTTGGAGCTATAAATTCAAATTTAAATTTCCCATTAATCACATTAGCTTTTCCTTTAAAGAGTTTACTTTCAAGTGATTCAAATTGCATCGGATTATTATATCCAACTCCTTTATAATTATTTTGAAGAGTACTTCTTAAAATTGATTTATCATAAATTGTTGCATCTAGAATTCCGTTAAAATTATTAATAATATTCCCAGAAACATCAATTATAGATCCTTCAAATGAAGTTAATGACAACGCTTTTATCGTATCTAATGATTGTAAAAAATCTTTTCCATTCATTTTATTTAATATGATTTTAGCTTTTGGAAATGCTAATTTCATAGCAGGATCACCAATAGAATAAACAAAAAATCTTTGATTTGTTGTGAAATTATTCTTTGAATGCATTAATGTTTCTGAAATAGAATAATCTTCATTGTTAAAACTTAATAGCTTTCTTATCAAGTTATTATTAATAGCACTTCCTACATTAATAAATATGGAACGAGTAGAAGATATCAAGTTAATCGAACCTCCTTTCTTATTCCAAAAAACATATTCACCTGCAGTTGGCCTTAATGGATTATCAAAACGAGCAAATTCACAAGTAACTGTAATAAATAATGGTAAGGTATTGAAATTATTCCAAGATTGAATTTCAGGAACTCCCAAAATTCGTTCTGAAGCTAAACCATCTTCACCACCATGACCAAAATAGTCAAAAATTAACGTACCCTTTTCAATAGCATTGGTTACGTCAGAATTAACTTCAGGATAACGTTCACCTCCGGATGATATTTCTTGTTTGTAGGCATCAGTATATATTTTTTTAATATTAAAAGTAGGCTTTTGTAACTGAATATCTTGAGCAATACTTTCTAAATCAAATTGTAAAACTTCTTCACCAGCAGCATCAATATCATCAGCAACAAAAGTTATAATATTACGCCAATCACCCATTGAATTTGAACTGTAATAATTTAATATTTTAGTTATAATTTGATCAGCTTCTTGGACTGTTGAAACCGGAATCCTTCCTGTGGCAACATCTTGTTTGTCAATCAAATTCATTTCTCCTTCATTGGCATCCATCATCCCATAAAAATCATCGGTTACATAACTAGTTGCGGGATTAAAACTTTCAAAAGCCTCAAAAACGGGTACAATATTATTGTTTCCAGAAATTCTATTTTTATAATCATAGGAAGCATCTCCTAAAAGTGCCACATACTTAATGCGTTTTGATGGCTCAGAAGCATTATCATACAAATGTTTAATAAAATCTCTGATAGCGGTAATGTCTTTAGATCCAGAGCCAAATTCATTATAAATGTGAGCCAAGTTGATGACTTTAGTTTGAAAATTACTATAATTTCTATGATGATTTGCTAATCGTTCGGCCTGTGACATCAAAAAGTCTGGAGTAATAACTATATAATCAAGATCTTGAAGAGCATGTAGATTTTGGTTTTCTTGTTTTGAATTTGATATTTGTTTTGGGGAATAATAATCATTTGTATTTAAAACAATAAACTCTTTTAAAACTCCTCCATTAGATTTAAATGTAAAATTGCCACTGCTTGGCTGACTTAAAATTCGTGTTGGGTTCAAAAAATCTGTTACGTTCCACACTTCTTTAACATTTAAGGTGTTTTGAATTTGATATTCTACAACGCCATTTATAGTTGCCGATTTAAAATTACGGAAGCCAAATTGTTTTCCATCAGCAAGTAATTGTTTAGAACCAATTAACTCTATATAATCAATATAAGCTTTTGCAGAAGGATTGCCATTATTTATAAACGAAATATCAACTTTTACACTATTACCTGTTAATTTAATTGAAGTAGCTTTTTCTGCATCATGCGCTTTTGCTAATGCACCCGTAATTACTGGAGGATAATTGAGGGTAAATAAATCTTGACCATTTACTTTAACATTCATATTGGTGGTAGTAGATGAGACTGAAACACCTCTAACTCTCACAATTAAATCTTGATTTGTTTCGATATTTTTAAAAGGAATTATATAACTACGATTGCTAATAATATTAAAATCATCACCTAGCCATTGTTGTCCAAGTCCAAATAAGTTAATCTTATCTTTTTCAACAAAAGTATAATCTTGAAAAGAGTTAATACTTAATATTGGTGTAGTTGTTAAACTAACTTCATTTTGAATTCTTTTTCCTAAACCATTATCAACTGAGATAAAATAGTATGCTTTATCGTCAAAAATATTTTGCTGATGACTAATAGATTGAAGATCTAAATTTGCGCCATTTTTCCATTGATGTGGTCCTTTAGCATAAAATAATACAAAATCATTGGTGTCAAATTTATTATCTTCTTCTCCATTCACATAAATTGCATTTTCTTGTAAGTCATCATATCTAAAGTCACTGTTTTTAAAAGGCAACATTCCTCCACCATTTCCAAATATTCTGATATTTTTTGGATTGACATTAGCAATATTAATTCCTAAATTTTGTAAAAAATTACGATCAATTTTAAAAACTCCAGTTGTGTCAACGGAAAATTTATACCAATTTCCAGTAGACATCACCGAATTTTTAACAGTTGAACTCTTTTGAATTCGTTTGTCATCTAAACCTAATTCATAAACTAATTCTAAAGAACTAACTCTATGAAGCAAATTTCCTTTTTTAATAAATGGAACTACTTGAAGAACTGCAAACGATTGTTTTGAATCCTTTACTATTTTAAATTCAACTTTTAAATTATCTTCTATTTTATCCTGATTAAAATCTGGATAATTATGAATATTAAAAATTTCGTATTGAACATTCTGAATTGCGTAATTCAGCACTTCAAGATTAGAATCAACAATAAATTGAGTTGTATAATTTGGAATTAGATACTCATTTACAAATTGAGAATCAATTAAAGGCATTTTAATTGAAGTTTTCTTATCAACTATTAATATCTGATTTTCAACCCACAAAAGATTAAATTTTTTATTATTTTTTGATTGAGCATTGCTTATAAATGCACAAAAAATGAATGTAATATATAAGAAAGTCTTTTTTTTCATACACTTGATATAACGTATTATCTAATCACTTATTTTAGTTGATAATGCAAGGTTACATATAATAAAGAAAAAAATCAATCGTTATTATGTTGAAACAGTAATGATATAGCTACTTTTTAATTATATTTACTTGTTTAAAAATAATTATATTGTAAATTGCAACACTAATAAAACCCTATTAATAATGGTTTATATGAAGAAAATTTTAGGATTTAGATTCCTGTTTATATTATCAATTATCTTTCTTTTAGCCAGTTGTAGTAAGCGTGGAAAAGGAGGGTCATCGCTTACTGGATGGAATTCAAAAGACAAGAATGCTGCTGGTTTTTCAGATAACAATGAATATAAAGGTGAAAAAGCACCCCCAGGTATGGTTTTAATTGAAGGAGGAGCATTTACCATGGGACACGTACAAGATGATGTTCTATTTGATTGGAATACTACACCTTCAAAGATCCAAATCAGATCATTTTATTTGGATGAAACAGAAGTAACTAACGCTGAATATTTATTTTATTTAGATTGGATTGAACGTGTTTTTCCTCCAACAGAAGAAAATTACAAACACATATACACTTCTGCTTTACCTGATACTTTAGTTTGGAGAAATACTTTAGGTGCTAATGAATTATTAACCGAAAACTATTTACGTCATCCTGCTTATGCTGATTATCCAGTAGTTGGAGTTAGTTGGTTGCAAGCTAATCAATATTGTAAATGGCGAACAGATGTCGTTAATGAAAAAATATTAATTCAAAAAGGTGTTCTTAAAAACCTATATAGAGATCCAGAAAAGTCGGTTGAAGGTAAAAATAGATTTGATGCAGATGCATACACTCAAAGCCCTACTTTATTATACGAAGGTGATGAATCTATTTATAAAAAAGGATTAAAAGAACTTAAACCGAGAG
>JAUYUF010000088.1 GCA_030694835.1 Flavobacteriaceae bacterium
TCACCAAATTTGAAAAGGAAAATAGATAACTAACAGCTTTTTCTTTTTTTCCTTTAGAAATTAAATCAATAATCATGGTTAATAAATTATTGATGAAGTGAGGATTCATTTGAGCATTTAAAGCTTTAAATCTAAGATTACTTATTTTCTCATCAATTTCTTTTTCTCTTTTTTCTCTTTTTTTTCTTGTCAAATACCAAGCATATAATCCGCTAAATATAATTATTATAACAATAATCCTAAAAAACCAAGTATGGTAAAAAGGGCGTTTAATTTTGAATGAATATTGATAAATTTTGGAACTTTCTATACCGTTTTTAGTGATTGATTTTAATTCAAAAGTATAATTTCCATAGGGTAAAGTAGAATATCTAACGCTGTTATTTTTAGTATCAATCCAATCCTTTTCTAATCCAATTAATCGGTATTTAAAACTAATATTTCCAATGCTTTTAAATGATATTCCAGAATAATTAAATTGAATATTATTATTAGAGCTAGAAAATGATTGATTATCATCTAAAGGAATCATTGTATTGTTTAGAATAATTTCTTTTATGTGTACAGTTGGAGTTGAAATTAATCTTTTTTTCGATTTTAAATCAATAATATTAAGGCCTTTAGAAGTTGCTACATAAGCATAATGCTCAGTTACAAAACAATTTCTTACATCATTGGTGTTTAGGCCTTCAGAAATGGTGTAAGATTCTATAGATATTGGATTAAATGCTTCATCTACTTTAACTCTGTTTAAACCTAAATTAGTTGATATCCAAAGATCATTATTCGGGGCAATAAATACTGATTTTATGGAATTACTTAATAATCCACTGTGCCTATTAATTATAGAAAGTTTACCATTCTTTAAAAAACCTAAACCTTTAGAATTTGAAGCTATTAAAATTCCATTGTTAAAATTTTCGAGATCTGTAATAATTGTTGAGTTAAAATCTCCTTTTAATTCTGGTTTATGAACTCTATTTTGATATATAAAATGAAGACCATTGGTGCTGCCAAACCAAGTGGTATCACTTTGGTTTTGTAAAACTGCGGTAGTACGACCTTTATGAACTAATTCAGTTTTTTTAGTTTTAGTATCGACTTTAAAAATTCCACCAGCATTTGATATTAAAGTTAAATTTTCTTTAACTGAAATAGCTTTAAAACTTTTCTGATTTTCAAAATCTCCTTTTAAATCATCCTTATTAATAATTTTTTTAATATCTAATTCTTTATTAATAATAATATAATTATCACTACTTAAAAAATAATATTCATTATTATATATCCTACCAATTCTAGCTCTGTCTAAAAAATTATTATTAGTTAGATTAATGGTTTTAATATGTTCTAAAGTTTTTTCTTTGATGACAAAGATTTTACCAAAACTATTCCCTACTAAAATATAATTATTTAAAACATCAACGGTATACAAATCGTTATCAATAATGTTTTCAAAGTTATAACTAGTTGTATTGTTATCTGGAAAAAGTATAACTCCGTTAGATAAGGTTCCAACCCATATATTTTTTTCTCGGTCTTGAAATGCGCGAGTGGTTTGATAATCTTTAAGAATTGGAATTGGATTTTCTAACTGCTGATTTTTATTAAAAATAAAAGCACCTTTATTGAGCCCAGTAACCCAATAATTATTATCAAAAAGATAGGTTTTGAAAAGAAGATTATTTTGATTGATATTAGATTTATTTAATAATCTTTGAAAGATTTTCATTGAAACAAAATCTTCTTTTCTCAAAAGTGTAGTTCTCTTATTTCTTGTAGATTCAATATCTTTTGAGAGAAAATCTGATATTTTAAATTCAGTCCAATCTTCATTATTTGAAAAAGATCCACTTTTTATTAATATTTTTTCATCATAAGTTATAAGATTAACTTTTTTAAATTTATCTTCTATAAAATAAAATTGAGATTTATTTGTATAGTTTTTTACTGTAGAAGTTTTAATAATTTGATCTTTATAGTTTAATACCAATAAATTAGAATTAGCATCTAGAAGCCAAATATTGCCATTAGAATCTTCATGAAAATCATGTATGTAAGATGAAAAATTAAATTTTTTAAGAAATGCTGTATTTGATTTATTGTAAATTTTCTGATCTTTTATATAGGCTATATTTCCATTAAATCCGAAAAGCCAAATTCTTTGTTTAGAATCTTTAAACATTCGTAAAATTTCATTGTCAGGTAATCCGTCTTCAATGGTATAATTTTTAAAGTTAACACCATCAAATTTTGATAAACCAAAATCGGTGGCAAAAAGCATATTTCCCTGAGAGTCTTGAGAAATGTCATAAATAGTATTACTTGTTAAACCATCATTTAATGTAAACTGTGTTAATCCGGGAATTTGTGCATTTGTAGAAATAAAAAACCAAACACCAGCCAATAAGCAAAGTGTTTTATGAGAGAAAACGATGGAAAGTCGATTTTTCATTGCTCAAATATAATGCAAAATTACCAATTTATAACGCTTGTGAAATAATAATCAACGCTTATGAAATTGTATTTGGTTTAGATAAATTTTGATGTAAATTTGATTTATAAAACTGAAAAAAGGGTATAGCACCACATATTTTTTCTAAGAAAGTTTTAAAAAGTTAATAAGATTCAATACAATTTTGGGGGAAATTATATTGAAAAAGAAAAGTAAAATCAACCAGCTATACCTTTTTTCTTTTTTTGTTTAAATTCAGACTTCATAAATCCTTTCTTTTTTTAAATATTTTAGCAAGATTTAATTCTTATTTTTGTCACTCAAATTCGTTTTTATGAGAATTGGAATGATTTTAGATAAAACATTTCCGCCTGATCCAAGGGTTGAGAATGAAGCAATAGCTTTAACCCAAAATGGACATGAGGTATTTTTGTTTTGTCTAACTTATAAAGATCAATTATTTGAAGAAAATTATAAGAGAATATATGTTAAAAGGTATCAATCGAATCAATTAATTTACAAACTTTCTGCATTATCATATACATTTCCTTTTTATAGATATTTATTACAAAAAAAAGTAGAACATTTTATCAAATTAAACGATATTGAAGCGCTGCATATTCATGATATTACAATTGCAGCTACAACTTTTAAAGCCAATTCTACTAAAAATCTTCCAGTTGTACTTGATTTACATGATAATCTCCCAGAGATTATGAAATTGTATCCTCATCTTCAAAAATTTCCTGGAAAGCAATTAATTTTCCCAAAACAATGGAAAAGAAGAGAAGAAGAATTTATTAAGAAAGCAACTAAAGTTATTACAGTTTCTCAAGAATTTATTGAAGAAGTTGAATCTAGACTTTCTTTAAAAAAAGGAAAAATGGTATTAGTGCCAAATACAGTTAGAGAGGCATTTTATAAAGAGGCAACGATAGATGATTCAATTTTAGATCAATATAAAAATGATTTTGTTATTCTATATTTAGGTGATACAGGTTTGCGAAGAGGATTGCCAACTGTTATTGATGCAATGCCAAAATTAAGAACTCAAATTCCAAATATTAAATTAGTAATTGTTGGAATTAATACAACTGATTCCATACTTAAAGAACAAGTAAAATTATTAAATATTGATGATATTGTTGATTTTCAAGGTTGGCAAAATGTAAAATTGTTTCCATCTTATATTAAAGCGAGTACTGTATGTATAAGTCCTTTAGATAGAAATATACAACACGATGTTGCTTACGCCAACAAACTCTTTCAGTATATGAGTTTTGGAAAACCTGTGTTGGTAAGCAATGCAACTGCTCAGAAAAATTTGATTGAACGTACTCAAAGTGGATTGGTGCATTTAGAAAAAGATGCTGATGATTTTGCTGATAAGGTTTTTCAATTGTATCAAAATAAAGAACTTGCAGAACAATTGGGTAAAAATGGGAAACGTTTTGTAGAAGAAGAATTTTGCTGGGAAAAAGTATCTGGAAACTTGATTAAACTTTACGATGAATTAAAATGATAAAAGCGCTGATCATAACTTATTATTGGCCACCATCGGGTGGTTCTGGTGTTCAACGTTGGTTAAAGTTTGTGAAATATTTGCGTGAGTATGGAATTGAGCCAATAATATATACAGTTGAAAATCCAGATTATATTTTTAGGGATGAATCGTTAATAAATGATATTCCAGAAGGAATTGAAATATTAAAGCAACCTATTTGGGAGCCATATCAATTAGCTAATTTATTTTCTAAAAAGCAAAAAAATGAAAACGCTGGATTTTTAGGTCAACAAAAGTCAACAATTGGAAAAATTAAAAATTACATTCGGGCCAATTATTTTATTCCTGATGCACGTTTTTTCTGGATAAAACCTTCTGTAAAATATTTAAAAAAATATCTCAAAGAAAATAATGTAGATGTTGTAATTTCTACTGGTCCGCCGCATAGTTTGCATTTAATCGCTCAACAATTAAAAAAGGAAACGGGTATAAAATGGATTGCAGATTTTAGAGATCCTTGGACAGAGATTGATTATTTTCATCACTTACCGCTTACTGTAAAAAGTAAAAAAAAGCATTATGAATTAGAACAAAATGTGTTGAAAGATGCTGATGAAGTGATTGTTGTAGGAAATTCTATGAAAGAAAATTATGCTAAATTTTCCAAAAATATTACTGTAATAACAAA
>JAUYUF010000093.1 GCA_030694835.1 Flavobacteriaceae bacterium
TTTTGGCAATTTATCAAACAAAGAAAATCATCAACTTATCCAATTTAACACCATGGAAAAAGGATATTTTGAAAGTGGAATGGAAATGAATAATCTATTCAAAGGATTTGGTATTAGCTCGTTTTATAGATATGGCCCATATCATCATCAAAATATTAGCAACAACATTGCTATAAAAGTAACTTATAAACTAAGCTTAGGTTTTTAGCACTTACACTAATACCAAATTTTGTACATTTGCAAAAAATTATTGAATGGGTTTTTGGAATAGAATTGCACGATTTATCCTCACAAGTAGGTACTTAATTTTAACTGTCATATTTATTATAACTGTATTTCTTGCATCTCAGATGAAATACATGCAATTTACTCATACAGAGGCCAATTTGCTTCCAGAAGATCATGAGGTAAATATTACTTACAATAAATTTTTAGATGTTTTTGGCGAAGAAGGAAATATCGTTATTCTTGCAGTACAAGATCCACAACTTTTTACACCAGAAAAATTTAACCATTGGACAAATCTTTCTAATAAGCTAAAAACTTTTGATGAAGTTGAATTAACAGTTGCCTTATCTGATATTAAGAAATTAGTTAAAGATGAAGAACAAGAAAAATTTGTTCCACAGTCTTTAGTTGAAGGAGAATTACATTCTATAGAAGAAATACAAACACTTAAAAAAGAAGTATTTAACAATCTTCCTTTTTACGATAATTTTATTTATAATAAAGAAACAGGTACCATTAGAACAATGATGTATCTTAAAAAAGACATCATCAATACCAAAATTAGAGAACGTTTTATCATGGATAAATTTATTCCGTTGATAGAAAATTTTGAAAAAGAATCTGGTTTAAAAGTTCACGTATCAGGAATGCCTTATATAAGAACACTCAATTCTCAAAATATTATTGATGAAATGGGAATGTTTGTAGGTTTGGCTTTATTAATAACTTCTCTTATTTTCTTTTTCTTTTTCAGATCATTTAGAGCAACTTTAATTACTTTTTTGGTAGTAAGTATTGGTGTAATATGGGCTTTTGGGTTTATTGGGTTATTACGATATGAAATTACTGTTTTAACTGCTTTAATTCCTCCTTTAATTATTGTAATAGGAGTTCCTAATGCCATTTTTCTTATCAATAAATATCAACAAGAGATTAAAATTCACGGAAATCAAGCAAAATCTTTAATTAGGGTAATTTCTAAAATTGGAAATGCTTCTTTTTTAACAAATATTACAACAGCATCGGGTTTTGCAACTTTCATGTTTACTAATAGTCAACTTCTAAGAGAGTTTGGGATTATTGCTTCCATCAATATCATGGCTATTTTCTTATTGTCTATTTTACTGATTCCTATTATTTATAGCTTTATGAAAATTCCAAAACGTAAGCACTTAAAACATTTGGAACGTAAATGGATTGAAGGAATAGTTTCTTGGATGGAAAAAATGGTTAAAAACCATCGTTTTGCCATTTATGCCACAACTACAACGCTTATCATTATTAGTATGATAGGAATTTATATGATTCGTATTTCTGGAAGTATTATTGAAGATATGCCAAAAGGCAAACCGTTTTTTAAAGACATTCTTTTCTTTGAAAAAGAATTTGGCGGAATTATGCCTTTAGAAATTCTTATCGATACTAAAGAAAAAAATGGCGTAATGAAACTTTCAACCTTAAAAAAGATTGAAAGACTTCAGGACGAAATTGATGAAATCCCAGAATTGTCTAAGCCTATCTCCATTGTAAATGCTGTAAAATACTCTAAACAAGCATACTACAATGGAAATCCAAAATATTATCAACTTCCTACTTCTATTGAAAAGAATTTTATTTTATCTTATATAAAGAACTCTTCGAACGATATGAATGGACTCAATAATTTTGTCGATTCAACAGGACGTTATGTAAGGGTTACCACTTTTATGAAAGACATCGGTACTGATAAAATGGATAAAATTGAAGAACGTCTTTGGGGAATTATCAATAAAGAATTTCCACAAGAACGGTATAGTGTTATTATGACTGGGAAAGCATTAGTGTTTTTAAAAGGAACAAATTATTTAGTTGAAAATTTAGCTATATCACTTTTGTTAGCAATTCTACTAATTGGAATATTTATGGCATTTATGTTCCGTTCTTTCAGAATGATAATCATATCTATCATTCCTAATATTTTCCCACTTTTGTTTACAGCTGGTTTAATGGGTTATTTAGGAATACCAATAAAACCATCAACTATATTAGTTTTTAGTATTGCATTTGGTATTTCTGTTGATGATACAATTCACTTCTTAGCTAAATATAGACAAGAGTTAATTGCCAATAATTGGGATATTAACAAATCAGTTTTTGCCTCATTAAGAGGCGCCGGAGTTAGCATGTTTTATACATCAATAGTTTTATTCTTCGGATTTTTAGTTTTCACCGTTTCTAGTTTTGGCGGAACTATAGCTTTAGGAGGATTAGTTTCTATAACCTTATTAGTAGCTATGTTGTCTAACTTAATACTTTTACCATCCTTATTGCTTTCATTAGAATCATTTATCGCTAATAAAGAAACATTAAAAGAGCCTACCATTGAAATTGATTTAATTGAAATGGAAGATGATGAAGCAGATGATAAATAATACAATCAATTTATTTTAAAACAATCAAAATAATATATTTGCACTTAAAATAACCTAAAATGAAAAGAAGTAGCGTTGCTGAGTTATTAAAATCAGATAAATTTCTTAATGAAGTTAAAGTTAAAGGCTGGGTAAGAACTTTTAGAAGCAATCGATTTATTGCTTTAAATGACGGTTCTACCATTAATAATATTCAATGTGTTGTAGACTTTGAAACATTTGATGAATCTCTTTTAAAAAGAGTAACAACTGGAGCGGCAATTGCGGTAAAAGGAACTTTGATTGAAAGTCAAGGAAAAGGACAAACAGTTGAAATACAAGTTTCTTCAATTAAAATTTTAGGAGATTCTGACCCAGAAGTATATCCAATTCAACCAAAACAACACAGTTTAGAATTTTTAAGAGAAAATGCTCACTTAAGAATTAGAACTAATACTTTTGCTTCTGTAATGCGCGTTAGATCTACTTTATCTTTCGCAATCCACAAGTATTTTACTGATAATGGATTTTACAATGTTCACACACCAATTATTACAGGTTCTGATGCTGAAGGTGCAGGTGAAATGTTTACTGTTACAACGCTAGATTTGAACAATCCTAAAAGAGATGAAAGTGGAAAAATTGATTTCTCAGAAGATTTCTTTGGAAAAAACACCAACTTAACAGTTTCTGGTCAATTAGAAGCTGAAACTTTTGCAATGGCTTTAAGTAAAGTTTATACTTTCGGACCCACTTTTAGAGCAGAAAACTCAAACACATCTCGTCATTTAGCAGAATTTTGGATGATTGAACCAGAAGTTGCTTTTAATGATTTAATGGATAATATGGATTTGGCTGAAGATTTTATCAAATATGTTATCAAATATGTTTTAACAAATTGTGCCGATGATTTAACTTTTTTAGAACAAAGATTAATTCAGGAAGATAAATCAAAGCCACAAAATCAGCGTGCTGAAATGGCTCTTTTAGAAAAATTAAATTTTGTAATCGATAATAATTTTAAGCGCGTAAGTTATACTGAAGCTATTGAAATATTAATGGATTCTACTCCTAATAAAAAGAAAAAATTTCAATATATCATTAAAGAATGGGGTGCAGATTTACAAAGTGAACATGAGCGCTTTTTAGTAGAACAACACTTTAAATGTCCAGTGATTTTGTTTGATTATCCAGCAACTATTAAAGCATTTTACATGCGTTTAAACGAAGATGGAAAAACAGTTAGAGCTATGGATGTGCTTTTTCCTGGAATTGGAGAAATTGTTGGAGGTTCACAACGTGAAGAGCGTTATGATGTTTTAAAAGCTAAAATGGAAGCTAATCATATTGATGAAAAAGAATTATGGTGGTATTTAGATACTCGTAAATTTGGAACTGCTGTTCATAGCGGATTTGGTTTAGGCTTTGAGCGATTGGTTCAGTTCGTTACTGGTATGGGAAATATCAGAGACGTAATTCCTTTTCCAAGAACTCCACAAAATGCTGAATTTTAAATTTAAAATAATATAGATAAAAAGAGAAAAATGATGTTTTTTCTCTTTTTTTTTAATTCAAATCGTTCGCATCTTTTCTTATCTTTGTAAGATATGTTAAAGCAAGGATTACATCAAAAATTACTTCAAAAACTTTCTCCTCAGCAAATTCAGTTGATGAAAATGATTCAATTGCCTACTTTGGCATTTGAGCAACGCATTAAGCAAGAAATTGAAGAAAATCCAGCTTTAGAAAGTGAAGTAATTGAAGAAGAAGATCAGTATGAAAATCAATCTGAATCAGAATATGATGATGAAGAAAATCAAGTAATCAACACAGAAAATATCAATATTGATGAATATTTGAGTGATGATGAAATTCCTGATTATAAACTTTATGCCAATAATTATTCTGATGATGATGAAGTTAGAGAAATGCCACACGCTGCCGGAACTTCTTTTACTCAATATTTAAAAACTCAGTTACATTCCTATAGATTTACAGAAAAAGAAGAACAAATCATTGATTTTATTATTGGCAGTTTAGATGATTCTGGATATTTAAGAAGAGAATTAGTAGATATTGTAGATGATTTGGCCTTTTCTCTTAATATCTATTCAGATGAAAATGAAGTGGAAAAAATGCTTAAAATAATTCAATCTTTAGATCCTGTAGGAGTTGGTGCTCGTGATTTGCAAGAATGTTTAATTATTCAGCTTCAACATAGAAATAAATCAAAAATTCGCGATTTAGCTATTGATATCCTTGAAAATTCATTCGATCATTTTGCTAAAAAACATTATAATAAATTACTTGTTAAACATAATATTAATGAAGATGATTTACGCGATATTATTGCTGAAATCTCAAAATTAAATCCAAAACCCGGTGGTTCTTACGTAGGAACAATAAAAATGGTAGAACAGATTGTTCCAGATTTCACTATCCGAATTGTTGACAATGAAATTGAACTTTTCTTAAATTCTAGAAATGCTCCAGAACTTCATATTTCAAATGAGTACACTAACATGCTACGCTCTTACAAAGAAAGTAGCGAAAAATCTAAATCTCAAAAAGAGGCTGTTTTATTTATCAAACAAAAATTAGATTCGGCTAAATGGTTTATTGATGCCATTAAACAACGTCAACAAACTTTATTGGTTACTATGGATGCTATTGTTCAATATCAGAAAGAATACTTTTTGACGGGTGATGAACGCAATTTGCGTCCAATGATTTTAAAAGATATTGCCGATTTAATTGAGATGGATGTTTCTACAGTTTCAAGAGTTGCTAACAGTAAATATATTGCCACACCTTATGGTACAAAATTGATTAAAGAATATTTTTCAGAATCAATGAAAAATGCTGAAGGTGAGGATGTCTCTACTATTGAAATAAAGAATATTTTAGAAACTGTTGTGCAAAATGAAAATAAAAGAAAACCTCACACAGACGATAAATTGGCAAAAATATTAAAAGAAAAAGGATTTCCAATTGCTAGAAGAACTGTTGCAAAGTACAGAGAATTATTAGATATACCTGTAGCTCGTTTGCGTAAAGAAATATAATTATGTGGTTTTACAAATTCATTTCCTATTTATTTCATCCTGTTTTTATTCCATTTTTTGGCACTTGTCTGTATTTTTTAATTTTTCCTCTTAATATTGATTCATATCAAGTTCAAATAATTTTAACCTATATTTTTCTAGGAACTGTTGTAGTGCCTACACTATTTCTTAGGTTATTAAAACATTTTAAACTTATTGAAAGTTTTCAAATTCCGAGTGTAAATGAACGAAAATTGCCTATTTTATTTTTTTTACTTATTTCATTTTTAGCAACTAAAATTTTAAGTTCTTATAGAATCTTACCTGATTTAACAATCATGTTTATAGGAATTACCTTTATAAGTCTTATAGCTTACTTTTTTATTTCATTAAAATTTAAAATAAGCCTCCATGCTATAAGTATTGGTGGTGTTATTGGTGTTATTTTAGCTTTAAGTAAATTATATAGAATGAACCTCATTTTCTTAATTTCAATTCTATTTTTAATTGCAGGAATTATAATATCATCTCGTTTAAAACTTAGAGTTCATAGTAATTTAGAAGTGTATTTGGGCTTTGTACTAGGAATTACAATACAATATGGTATTTTCTATTACTACAGTATATAAAATATCAAACCTACTTTTAATACTCTAATAGATGTGTTTTCATTATTGATTTTAACATTATTATATAAAGGATTTAATCCAAAATAAGTGTATAAATTAAATGAACTATACCCTGCACTTAAAGTTAATCCATATTGCCATTCATTTAACTTTTCTGGATTATTTATTTTATAATTTATTGATGAATCTATAAAAGTGTATTCATTTTTATAGAGATATGAAACCTTAATTCCTGAATAAATCCTCCAAAATTTAAATTTATCAGGAGTAGATGTTCTCCATCTAAATTCTAAAGGAACTTCAATAGCTTTTGTTGAAATTTTATTAGTATCATAATTTTCATTTTGTAATGAAAATTGAAACAATCCATTATTTTCAACCATTTTAAGATTATTTTTAAAAGTATCACTAGCATATCCTAAACCAATACCGATCCCAATATTTCTTCTATTATTTAGAGGTATATCTTTAATAAATCCAAATGAAATTCCGTTAGAAAAACCATAAGTTTTAAAACCATCAGGAGTATTAATCAAATTATTATTAAGAACTGAAAAGTATAACTGATCTTCTAAATAATTAAAAAGTGAATCTGTTTTATTTTGAGTAAAACCTACAAAATAAATTAATAAAGCTAAAATTAGTAATCTAATTTTCATTTAATCCATTTTAATAACAATAGAAAAAGTAAATATATTATTCTACTAAATTAATAAAAAAAGGCAACCTAATGGCTGCCTTTTTAAACTATATACAATTAAAATATTATCTACTTAAAATTATCTTTAACGTCACCAGGTTTACTTGAGTAACTAATTTTTAGAGCATTAATATCTCTTAATTCTTTTTTGATATCAGTAATTGTACCTACATATGAATTAATATCAGCTTTGATAGAAACAGTCATATAAGGAACTTCATCTTCATTGTGTTTAGCTCTTTCAGAGTATATAAACGCCCTAACATCTTTAACAGTTGAAAGTTTGTCATTTAACTGAATTTTATCGCCTGCACCATATTTACTATCTTTTGCTTTACCAATGTAGATAGTACTTACCAAACTTTTCTGCTCTAATTTTTTTACTTCTTTGGCACTAGGAAGTAACGGTTTTTTGATTAATAAATCCGTTTCTCTCATTGTTGTAGATACCATAAAGAAAAAAAGTAGCATAAATACGATATCTGGCAATGAAGCTGTAGATATTGCAGGTAACCCTTTCTTATTCTTTCTAAATTTAGACATATCTATCTTTATTAGTTTGTTGGTTCGGCTTCAGAAATAATTTGAGGATATTTATTTTTAATATTCTCAACTTTTTCTTTTAACTCTTCATTTTTCTTATCGTTCTGCAAATCTTTCACCAAAGCTGTATAAGTTTTTCCATAAAGTTTTAAACCTAATTCATCTCTTAACTCAGTATAAGCAGCTTCTAATTCATTTTGTACGGCTATAAATGGACCGTAATTAGTTGCTCTATCACTTTGAATTGAAATAATTGCTTTTGAAGGATGATCGGAAGATCTTGGATCCCTTTCACCAGTACACCAAGTACACTCTTCTCCGTCTTCATTAGTTCCTCCACCATTATTGATAAACTTCTTTGCGGCAACTTTTATTTGATCAATATTTAAATATTCGCCTTCAACCAAAAATTGATTGTTTCTATTGATGTTTACCTCAAATACGTTTTTCTCTTTTAAAACTGGTGGCTCATACCCTGGTGGTGGTTTCTCAGGTAGTTTTCTTGCAATACCTGAATCAACATCCATTGTTGTTGTTACTAAGAAAAATATCAATAGTAAGAACGCAATGTCGGCCATTGAGCCAGCGTTAATTTCAGGGTTTTCTCTTCTTGCCATATTATTTATTTAATCATTGATTTTACGAAATCCCACAAAAAGAAACCTAAACCAATTGTTCCTAAAAGGAAGCTATAACTGATTCCAGCACTTACTAATTGTGATGAACTTGATTCTTCCATTAAAACTTTTCCTGTAACATCTACTACTTGTGAGTTAGGTGATACAAAATAAGTAATAAGTAATAAGCCCACTAACACGCCAAGTCCAATTAAGGTTTTTTTAAGTTGTTCTGGATGTTGAATAAGGGTATATCCTGAAAAAAGAACAGCTATAACTGCGGTTAGTACTAATACGATTATTGAAAATATAATGAAAGGAGATACAACTGTACTTTGAAGTTCAGCTGATGAAGTAATTTCTGCATCTCCAGAAATTACAATTCTTGCAAGGAAGAAAATGGCAACTAAACCAATTGCACCAACAACAATCATTAATATTTTTGAAAATTTTTCGCTCATAATAATCTCTTATTTTTTGTGTCTTATTAAAAGATCCACTAATAAAATAGAAGCATCTTCCATAGAGTTTACAATACTGTCAACCTTAGAAATGATGTAATTATAAAAAATTTGAAGGATAATAGCAACAACAAGACCAAATACGGTTGTTAATAACGCCACTTTAATACCTCCAGCAACTACTGTTGGAGAAATATCACCAGCTGCTTGAATTGAATCAAACGCGCTAATCATACCAATTACTGTTCCCATGAATCCTAACATTGGTGCTAATGCAATAAATAAAGATAACCAAGAAATGTTTTTCTCTAATAATCCCATTTGAACTCCACCGTATCCAACAACTGCTTTTTCAGCTGCTTCTACACCTTCGTCCATTCTGTCTAATCCTTGATAGAAAATAGATGCAACAGGACCTCTTGTATTTCTACAAACATCTTTTGCTGCTTCAACTCCACCAGAAGCTAATGCTTGTTCTACTTCACTTACTAATTTTTTAGTATTAGTTGAAGACATGTTTAAATAAATAATTCTTTCAATAGCAATTGCTAATCCTAACACTAACGCTAGTAATACAATTCCCATAAAGAATGGTCCACCTTCAATAAAACGTTGTTTTAAAGCTTGGTGAAATGTTGGTTCAGCATCTGAAGTAGCTGCAACTTGTTCTGTAGTTTGCGCATCTTCTTGGGCAAACGTGTTCTGAGTTGTTCCTAAAAACAATAATCCAGTGATTGCTAGGATAGTAAATACTCTTTTCATTTTGTAATAATTAATTATTAATAGTTTACGGGTTAAATATAATATATTTTTTGCAATTACGACGCTTCTGCGGAGAGAAAGGGATTCGAACCCTTGTTACAATTTCTCATAAACACGCTTTCCAAGCGTGCGCCTTCAGCCACTCGGCCACCTCTCCAAGCAACCATTTTTGCGAGTGGCAAGTAACAAAAAATTGTTGAGTTGAAAAAATTTATTTTTATTTTATTAATATTTCAATATGAGCTAGTTATCATACATTAATATTCATTAATAATTCAATAACAACTCTTATTTGGTGAAATATTCGGAATATTTTTAATCAGTTTTATAAATTAATTAATCTCACCTCTTAATGATTTCATATATAATTCTCTAAATTGTTGCTCTGGAAGTTTTAATCCTAGTAAATACATCATTTTAGCTACTGCAGATTCTGTTGTTATATCATAACCGTTTATTAAACCTAACTCTTGTAGCTTTATACTTGTTTCATATTGGCCTAAAATAACACTTCCTCCAATACACTGAGTAACATCTACTATATGTATCCCTTTTGATAGTGCATTTTGCAATAACTTTAAGAACCATTCAGTTGTAGGGGCATTTCCAGAACCATATGTTTCTAGTATCACTCCTTTTAGTCCTTTTGTATTTAAAATACTCTCCACTACATTTTGAGTAATCCCAGGAAATATTTTAATAATAACAATGTTATTATTTAGTTTTTTTCTGACTATTAACTTATCTATACTAACTTTTTTCAACAATAAATCATGATTAAATTTTAAATGTACACCACTTTCTGCAAGTGCCGGATAATTTGGCGATGTAAAAGCCTCAAAATGTTCCGAATTAATTTTAGTAGTTCTATTTGCTCTATATAATTTATACTCAAAATAAAGACAAACTTCAGATATGATTGGTTTTCCATTAATTTGTGAGGACGCAATTTGAATAGAAGTGATTAAATTTTCTTTAGCATCAGTACGCAAATCACCTATTGGCAATTGAGATCCTGTAAAAATAATTGGTTTACTAAGATTCTCAAACATGAAACTAATAGCTGAAGCAGTATAAGACATTGTGTCAGAACCATGTAATACAACAAATCCATCAAAAGAATCATAATTTTCTTCAATAATAGTGGCAATTTTCACCCAATCATCAGGATGAATATTTGAAGAATCTAATGGTTCATCAAATGAAATAGTATCAATTTTACAGTTAATAAGATTTAACTCTGGAATATTTTTTTTTAAATTATCAAAATCAAAAGCTTTAAGGACGTTCGTTTTATAATCTTTAACCATCCCAATAGTTCCGCCAGTGTATATTATTAGGATATGAGCTATTTTTGACATAATGTCTTACTTTAAAAAGTTGGAATAATTTATGATGTAAATGTATCAAATTATTTTAATTCGAATTTTAATTATATTTGCTAAACTTAAACCCTTATTATATGATATTTGGATATGTTATTTTAGGACTGATTGCACTTGTTGGTGGCTTGGTTCAATGGAAATTAAAAAGTAAATTTAAACAATACTCAAAGTTAACTTTGAGAAATGGATTATCTGGTAAAGAAATTGCTGAAAAAATGTTACATGACAATGGAATTTTTGATGTGAAAGTAATTTCAGTTGCTGGACGATTAACAGATCATTACAACCCTTTAAATAAAACTGTTAATTTGAGCGAAGCTGTTTATTTAGAGCGCAATGCTGCTGCTGCTGCTGTTGCTGCTCATGAATGTGGACATGCAGTTCAACATGCAATTGGTTATGAGTGGTTACAGTTTCGATCAAAAATGGTTCCTATGGTTCAGGTTTCTGGTCGACTGGCACAGTGGGTTATTATTGCAGGAATTATATTGATTAATTCCTTCCCATTTTTATTACCAGTAGGAATTGTCTTATTTGCAGCCACAGTAATTTTCAGTTTTGTAACATTGCCTGTAGAATATGATGCAAGTAATAGAGCTTTAGCTTGGTTACACAATAAAAACATGTTATCTCAAGAAGAACAAGCGGGTGCTAAAGATGCGCTAAGTTGGGCAGCAAGAACCTATGTGGTTGCGGCAGTTGGAGCATTAGTTACACTATTATATTATATAATGATTTATATGAATAGAAGATAAATTTTCAATTTTTAAACATAAAAAATCTCGCAATAGCGAGATTTTTTTATATCTGTATTTGACGATGTATTTCTTGATCGAGGGAAATAAAAGTTTCTGTTCTAGAAACGCCTTCAATGGCCTGAATTTTTTTATTCAATAATTCCATTAAATGCTCATTATCTTTACTAAGCACTTTTATGAAAATTCCATAATTTCCAGTAGTATAATGACTTTCTATCACTTCAGGAATTTCTTTCAATTTTCTAAGAACTGATCTGTATTGATCTGATGAACTTAAATAAATTCCAACAAATGCTAAAGTATTATAACCTAAGGTTTTGGAATTAAGAATAAATTTAGAACCATTAAAAAGCCCTGCTTCTTCTAATTTATTAAGTCTTTGATGAATGGCAGCACCCGAAATTCCAATTTCACGGGAAATTTTTAATATCGGAGTGCGAGCATCTTCGGTTAAATGCCTAAGAATAATCTTATCAATCCCATCAATATGTAACTCTTTACCCATTAAATCTGTGAAATTATAAGTAAATATAAAAAAATAAAGGATATGTCAAGCCATATCCTTCATTTTTCTTTAAATATGAAATTAAATTACTCTTCCATCTTAAATGACTCCATAAATTTAGTTGTGTAATTGCCAGCTAAATAGTCTGGATGATCCATTAACTGACGGTGAAAAGGTATGGTAGTTTTAATTCCTTCGATAACAAACTCATCTAAAGCTCTTCTCATTTTATTAATGGCTTCTTCTCTTGTTTGCGCAGTTGTTATCAACTTAGCAATCATTGAATCGTAGTTTGGCGGAATTGTATAATTGGAATAAACATGGGTATCAATTCGTATTCCATGACCTCCTGGAGCATGAAGTGTTGTAATTTTTCCAGGTGATGGTCTAAAATCATTATATGGATCTTCTGCATTTATTCTACATTCTATTGAATGTAAATTTGGAAAATAATTTTTTCCAGAAATTGGAATTCCTGCAGCTACTTTAATTTGCTCTCGGATTAAATCATAATCAATTACTTGTTCCGTAATTGGATGTTCTACTTGAATTCGTGTATTCATTTCCATAAAATAGAAATTCTTGTGTTTATCAACCAAAAATTCTATGGTTCCAACACCTTCATAGCGAATATTTTCTACCGCTTTAACGGCAGCTTCTCCCATTTTTTTTCTCAACTGCGGAGTCATAAATGGTGATGGAGTTTCTTCTGTTAATTTTTGATGACGACGTTGAATTGAGCAATCTCTTTCCGATAAATGACAAGCTGTCCCATATTGATCGCCCACCACCTGAATTTCAATGTGTCGTGGCTCTTCAATCAATTTTTCCAAATACATGCCATCATTTCCAAAGGAAGCTTTTGCCTCTTGCATAGCACTTTCTAAAGCAGCTTTAAGATTTTCTTTTTTCCATACGGCGCGCATTCCTTTACCTCCCCCACCTGCTGTTGCTTTTAACATAACTGGATAACCTATTTCTTCCGCTAAGATTTCAGCTTGTTCATAGGATTCTAATAAACCTTCTGAACCTGGAATTACCGGAACTCCTGCCGCTACCATAGTAGCTTTAGCTGTTGCTTTATCTCCCATTTTGGCAATCATTTCAGGAGAAGCTCCAATAAATTTTATTTTATAATCTTCACAAAGTTTAGAAAATTTTGCATTTTCAGATAGAAATCCATAACCAGGATGTATAGCATCTGCGTTAGTTATTTCAGCTGCCGCTAAAATATTAGACATCTTTAAATACGATAAAGAACTTGGTGGAGGTCCAATACAAACAGCTTCATCAGCAAACTTAACATGCAAACTTTCGGCATCTGCTGTCGAATAAACAGCAACTGTTTTGATACCCATTTCTTTACAAGTACGGATAATTCGCAAAGCTATTTCGCCCCTATTGGCAATTAATATTTTTTTAAACATAATTTTTATATTTAAATGATATTAAACTGGCTCAACTAAAAATAATGGTTGGCCAAATTCTACAGGAGTTATATCATCTACTAAAATTTTAACAATTTTACCAGAAACTTCTGATTCAATTTCATTGAATAATTTCATCGCTTCAATAATACAAACCACTTTTCCTTTCTGTATCACATCCCCTACTTCAATAAAATTAGGTTTATCTGGCGATGGTTTTCTGTATAAAGTTCCGATAATTGGAGAAGTGATTGTAATTAAATTTGAATCATCAGCTAAAGTCTCAGTAGATTTCACAACTGGAGTTTCAACATTTGGCATCATTTGATGAGAAAAAGATGTTTGAACTGGAAATTGTTGATAATGACCTGCTTGCATCATTGAAGAATCAATATATCCAGGACCAGTTTTAATAGTAATCTTAATGTCTTCCATCTCAAGTTTTACTTCGCTTGCTCCAGATTTAGCAACGAACTTAATTAAATTTTGAATTTCTTTTAAATCCATTTTTCTCAAGTTTAAATTAGTTATTTAGTTAGTATTATACGCCCACGTTAAGTAGATTGCTCCCCAAGAGAAACCTCCACCAAAAGCGGCAAAAATTAATTTATCTCCTTTTTTTAATTGACTTTCGTAATCATTCAACAACAAAGGCAACGTTGCTGATGTTGTATTTCCATATTTTTGGATGTTCATCATAACTTTAGATTCATCCAAATCAAATCTTGATGCGGTTGCATCTATAATTCTTTTGTTAGCCTGATGTGCTACTAACCAATCAATTTCATCTTTTTCAAGTTGATTGCGGACTAATAATTTTTCGGCAGCATCGGCCATATTTGAAACGGCATATTTAAAAACCGTTTTCCCTTCTTGATGTACAAAATGTTTCTTTTGATCAATTGTTTCATGAGTTGGAGGATACAACGAACCTCCTGCTTCAACTTTAAGAAAATCTCTACCACTTCCGTCTGTTCTTAAATATTCATCAATTAAACCAAAACCTTCATTATTAGGTTCAAAAAGCACAGCTCCTGCTCCATCACCAAAAATGATACATGTTTTTCTGTCGGTATAATCGATAAAAGAAGAATTCATATCTGAACCAATTAGTAAAACTTTTTTATACTTTCCTGATTCTATATAGGTAGAAGCCACTGACATTCCATATAAAAAACTGGAACAAGCTGATTCTAAATCAAATGAAAAAGCATTAGTAGCACCTATTTCTGTCGCCACAAATGCAGCGGTAGATGCTGCTTTCATATCTGGGGTTGCAGTTGCAATGATAACTAAATCTATTTCTTGTGGATTTAAATTACTTTTTGCAATTAAATCATTCCCAGCTCGAATTGCCATAAAAGAAGATCCTTTTCCAGTTCCTTTTAAGATTCTTCTTTCTTTAATTCCAGTTCTTGTTAAAATCCAATCACTGGTAGTATCTACCATTTCTTCAAGAATTTCATTAGTCAAAACGTATTCTGGCAAATATTTTCCAACGGCAGTAATAGCGGCAGTAATCTTCTTCATTGATTGTTTTATATTATAAAATTGTATTTAACTTCTCAATTTTAGGGTGGTCAAATTTCAGCATTTTTTTTCAAAAAATAGCTTTTTTTATCACTTTTTGCCTTTTTTTGATCATTTTAAACAAAAAAACCTCCAAAACTGGAGGTTTATAAAGTTTTAAAAAATAAACTTATTATGCTGTTTTTTGTTCAGAATCAATTAAAATCTGACCTCTGTAAAATAGTTTTCCTTCATGCCAATGTGCTCTGTGATATAAATGAGCTTCTCCTGTTGTAGGATCTATTGCAATTTGTGAAACTGTTGCTTTATAATGAGTTCTTCTTTTTCTTCCTCTTTGTTTCGAAATTTTTCTCTTAGGATGTGCCATCGTTATATTGTATTATGTTTTTTTTAAATCTTTTAATTTATCCCATCTAGGATCAATATGTTCTATTTTAATTTCTTTTACTTCTAACTCTTTTAACTTTTCAATTACTTCAGATTTTAATGAACCATCAATAACATTTGGGTGAATTCTTTTTGATGGAATTGCCAAAATAATTGACTCATATATATATTGAGCTATATTTATCTGAAACTCCGTGTGTGGAATCACTAGAATATCATCTCTATCATCATTATATTCTTCACCAAATTTAACTATGAGTTTAAATTCATCATTGATTGGGAGATTAAACAACTCATTAGAAATATCACAAGAAACGGTTACGCTTCCATTAAATTGAAATTCTAATTCTAGCATTGTTAACTTTTTTACAAAAGATAAATCAACTTTTATATCAATATCATCAAACTCATCGTACTGAAAAGCTTTAAAGAACTTTTTGTCAATTTGATATTCAAACTGGTGTTTTCCCTCCCTTAAACCAATAAAAGGAATTGTAAACATGTTCATCTCTTTCATCTTGCTATCAAATTGAGCGTGCAAAGATATAAATATTTACTCTAAATGAAAAATATCTATTTCTAAAATTTTAAGAAATTTATTCTAAACGATTATCAACCAGTGCTAAATATTCAGTTCTAGTGTTATAAATCTGTAAAGCCGCGAATAGTGCCTCTTTAAACGAAGTCTCTTCTGCTATACCTTTTCCTGCAATTTCGTATGCTGTTCCATGGTCTGGAGAAGTTCTAATTTTATTAATACCGGCACTAAAATTTACACCTCTACCAAATGACAATGCTTTAAAAGGCGCCAAACCTTGATCGTGATACATAGCTAAAACTCCATCAAATTTCGTGAATAGTTTAGACCCAAAGAAACTATCTGCAGAATATGGGCCTTGTACAAATTTTCCTTCTTGTTGAATTTCTAAGATTGTTGGCATTACAATATCATCGTCTTCATTACCAATAACACCTTTGTCTCCACAATGTGGATTCAATCCTAAAATGGCAATTTTTGGCTTTGAAATACCAAAATCTTGAATTAATGAATTGTGAAAAATGGCCACTTTTTTCTTAATAAGTTCAGGAGTTATACTTTCTGAAACCTTTGAAATTGGTATATGAGCAGTAATCAATCCTAGTTTAATTTCATCAGTCATCAACATCATTAAAGGTTCATCATCACCAAATTTCTTGGCTAGATATTCTGTTTGTCCAGGAAAAACAAAATTAGGTGATTGCGCATTGTCTTTATTGATGGGCGCGGTAACTAATACATCTATCTCATTATTAATTAAAGCATTTGAGGCAGCCTCTAGTGAAAGTAAAGCATATTTTCCTGCCATTTTAGAAGGTTTTCCAAAAACAACATTCACGTCTTCTTTCCAAACATTTACAAGATTCAATTTTCCGAAAATTGCTTGGTTTGGATATGCAATTCCATGAATAGGAGTCTCTAAATCCAACTCTTTCTTGTGAATAGAAATTAATTTATTGGATGCAAATATTATTGGAGTACAAAACTCTAACATTCGTTTATCTGCAAATGTTTTTAATATGATTTCTATACCAACACCATTAATATCTCCAACTGAAATTCCTACTTTAATATTTTCGTTTTTACTCATAATCACTCATTTTTTATTCCTACTTTTGAATGGTCAAAAATAACCAAAATTTAATGAAATGTTTACAGGAATTATAGAAAGTATCGGTATTGTCAAAAATCTGATAAATGAAGGTGATAATTTACACATATCCGTTGAGAGTCAATTAACTCCAGAATTAAAAATTGATCAAAGTATTGCACATAATGGAACATGCCTAACTGTGGTTAAGATTAAAGATGATATTTATACGGTTACAGCCATCAAAGAAACATTAGAAAAAACTAATTTAGGAAAACTAGAAATTGGCTCAAAAATTAATTTAGAACGCGCTATGATTCTTGGTGACAGACTAGATGGACATATTGTTCAAGGTCATGTAGATCAAACTGCTACTTGTACACATGTATTAGAAGAAGATGGTAGCTGGGTTTTTACTTTTAAATATAATTCATTGCATAAAGACA
This sequence comes from Flavobacteriaceae bacterium, assembly GCA_030694835.1. Taxonomy (GTDB): domain Bacteria; phylum Bacteroidota; class Bacteroidia; order Flavobacteriales; family Flavobacteriaceae; genus JAGXRT01. The sequence goes on from JAUYUF010000093.1 coordinate 17,441, forward strand.
ATATTACTATTGAAAAAGGCTCTATTACTATTAATGGAGTAAGTCTTACAGTTGTCAATTCCAAAGAAAATGAATTTAGTGTAGCTATAATACCTTATACTTTTGAAAATACAAATTTTCATCAAATTAAAATTGGTACTGCCGTTAATTTAGAGTTTGATGTGATTGGAAAATACGTTGCTAGACTGTTGAAAAAGTAGTTTATTTTTTAGTTTTTTAATACTTTATTACGCTCTAAGTGGTGATAATATTGTCACAACTGATAAAGGAACAATTAGTGAAAAAATTATTAAGTTTAAATTTAATTAGAAATATTTATTTCTGACGAATATAAACAGAAACAGGAACTCCTTTAAAATCAAATTTCTCTCTTAATTTATTTTCTAAGAATCTTTTATAAGGTTCTTTTACGTACTGAGGTAAGTTTGCGAAAAACACAAACTGTGGTACATAAGTAGGTAATTGTGTGCAATATTTGATTTTTACAAATTTTCCTTTTAATGATGGAGGAGGATAACTTTGAATTAGTTCTAACATCACTTCATTTAGCTTGCTAGTTGATATTCTCTTTGTTTTATTTTTATATACTTCAACAGCAGTTTCAATTGCCTTAAAAATACGTTGTTTAGTCAAAACAGATGTAAAAATAATAGGCACATCAGTAAATGGAGCTATTTCTTTTCTAATGGCTTCTTCATATAGTTTTGCAGAGTTCGTCTCTTTTTCAATCAAATCCCATTTGTTAACCAAAATAACAATTCCCTTATTATTTTTCTCTGCTAACCAAAAAATATTCTGATCTTGACCTTCAAATCCTCGAGTAGCATCTACAATTAAAATAACGACATCACATTCTTCAATAGCTCTTACAGCACGCATTACAGAGTAAAACTCCAGATCTTCTTTTACCTTACTTTTTTTACGAATTCCAGCAGTGTCAACTAAAGTGAAATCAAACCCAAATTGATTGTAATCTATATTGATAGTATCTCTTGTAGTTCCTGCAATATCAGTTACAATGGTTCTGTCAATTCCTATCAATGCATTTATAAAGGAAGATTTTCCAGCATTAGGTCTGCCTACTACTGCAAATTTAGGAAGTGTTGATTCTTCAATTTCTTCGTTTTCAGGTAAAACTTCGGCAACTGCATCTAATAAATCACCTGTTCCGCTACCATTCATAGAAGAAATTGTGAAAAATTCTCCTAATCCTAAATTATAAAATTCGAGTGCTTCAGTTTCTCGTTTAGCATTGTCAACTTTATTAACTACTAAGAATATTGGTTTTTTAACTTGGCGCAATATTTTGGCAACCTCTTCATCCATACCTGTTACACCATTTTCTACATCAACCACAAACAAAATAACATCAGCTTCATCAATAGCAAGTTGTACTTGTTTTCTAATTTCTTCTTCAAAGATATCATCCGATCCAACTACATATCCGCCTGTATCAATTACAGAAAATTCTTTACCATTCCAGTCAGATTTTCCGTAATGACGATCTCTTGTAACACCACTTACAGCATCAACAATTGCTTCTCTTTTCTTAACGAATCGATTAAATAGGGTTGATTTTCCAACATTTGGGCGCCCAACAATGGCTACAATATTACTCATTACGTCAAATTTTTTGCAAAGATAGGTAATCCATTATTAATTAACCTCTTTGCCTATAGAATTAAAAAATTATGTTACTTTAGATTTTTAATTATTTAGAATGACTATAAATAGCAATGAAATAATTCTCAGACCTCGATTTAAAGTTTCTGTTCCGGAAAATCATTTAATTTTAATAGAGCGTTTTAAAAATATTAAGAAGGAGATCAATCAGAAATATATTTCTAAAGTAGTTCAAAATTATATTTTATTGGATATTCCTGAGGATAATAATAGATTTTGGTCTCCTCAATTAGAATTAAGAGTTGAACCTATTGACGACAATAATTCGGAGCTCAAATGTTTATTTGGACCTAAAGGTATTGTATGGACTTTTTTTATGTTTCTTCACTTTATTTGCGCTGGAGTATTTTTTGTGTTTTTTGTAATTACCTACGCCAATTGGTCTCTTGATAAAACCTATTTAATACCATTAAGCATTTGTTTATCTATGATATTAGTATGGATTACATTATATATTGTAGGAAGAATTGGAAAAAAATTAGCGCAATCTCAAATGAGAGAATTGCGCAATTATTTACAACAAGTAATTGATAGTTAGGGAGTTTTAATCTAAATATCCAAAACGCTTTAATTGTTTTTGACTATTTCTCCAATCTTTATTTACCTTAACATATAATTCTAGGAAAATCTTTTTATCAAAAAAGATTTCTAAATCTTTACGAGCTTCAGTCCCAACTCTTTTTAAGGCATCCCCTTTATGACCGATAATAATCCCTTTTTGGGATTCGCGTTCAACCATAATTATCGATCGAATTTTTATAATACTTTCATCTTCAAAAAACTCTTCGGTATCGATCTCTACTGAATAAGGAATCTCTTTTTTATAATGTTGTAATATTTTTTCACGAATAGTTTCATTTACAAAGAAACGTTCAGGCTTATCGGTTAACTGATCTTTTGGATAGTATGCGGGTGATTCTGGAAGTAATTCAATTATTCTGTTAAAAACAGGTTGAATGTTGAAATTTTCTAATGCAGAAATAGCGTGAATTTCAGCGTTTGGAAGTTGTTCTTTCCAATATGCAATTTTAGCTTCTACTTCTTCCTGATTAGAGGTGTCTATTTTATTGATGAGAATGACTACTGGGATTGTTGAATTCTTTAATTTATCGAAATACTTTTCATCTTTTAAACCTTGTTCTTTTACTTCAACCATATAAAGCAAAATATCGGCATCTTCAAAGGCTGATTTTACAAAACCCATCATTGATTCTTGAAGTTGATAAGCCGGTTTAATGATTCCTGGAGTATCAGAAAAAAGAATTTGAAAATCCTCACCATTAACAATTCCGAGGATTCTATGGCGAGTTGTTTGTGCTTTTGAAGTAACAATTGACAATCGTTCACCAACTATGGCATTCATAAATGTTGATTTACCAACATTTGGATTTCCAATAATATTTACATAACCCGCTTTGTGTGACATAGTTCTCAAATTTTTTGCAAAGTTATTATTTTAAAATGGGAAATCAGTCTTTAAGCAATTTAAAAGAATATGATTTATCTAAAAAATAATAAAATAGGCTTGCGCGGATATGAAAAATTATAGTATCTTTGCACCACAAATCGCGGGATAGAGCAGTAGGTAGCTCGTCGGGCTCATAACCCGAAGGTCACTGGTTCGAGTCCAGTTCCCGCTACTAAGCAAGACGCATTACTTTTTTAGGTGATGCGTTTTTTATTTCCCAACAGTTATACCTAGATATTACTGAGATTAAAGAAAACAGCCCATTAACTTTTGAGGTTCGATATTGATAAATTCAATTTTGACTTTTCTATATGGAGGTCTTGTAAATACGAAGCTAGTTTTGATTTTTCCATAAATTCCATATTTTGTTGTTAGAAGTAGTGTTGAAATTGAAAATATAATCACTAATTGTTAAACATTAAGGCTATTTAGTTAAATTTGAAGGAGGCTAAAGTATAAATCTCGTTAATTACAA
>JAUYUF010000096.1 GCA_030694835.1 Flavobacteriaceae bacterium
TTTTGGATTATTTGGACGAGTTCCTACTTATAAAGAAGTAAAGCTGTTTAGAAATATGGAAGCTTCAGAAGTTTATTCTGCTGACAATGTGTTGCTTTTCAGATTTGATAAAGAAAATAGGGTAAATATTCCTTATGATTCAATACCCAAACATATTGTTCAAGCACTTATAGCCACCGAAGATGAACGTTTTTATGAGCACAATGGAGTAGATATTAAAAGTTTATTTAGGGTATTAGTTAAAACGATTATTTTACAAGATAAAAGTTCAGGTGGAGGTAGTACGATAACTCAACAACTTGTTAAAAATTATTTTCCAAGAAAAACCTATTGGTTTTTATCAACACCTATCAATAAATTGGAAGAAATGGTTGCCGCATATAAACTAGAGCAACATTTTAGTAAAGAACAACTCATCGAATTTTATTTCAACACCGTTCCTTTTGGTGATTCCGCTTTCGGATTAGAGAGTGCCGCACAACGATTTTTTAGTACTTCAGCATCAAAATTATCTATTGAGCAAAGTACCGTTTTAATAGGAATGTTAAAAGCATCATATACCTATAACCCACTTAAGAATCCAGAAAAATCTAGAAGTAGAAGAAATGTAGTACTTTTGCTTATGAAAGAGCATAATTTCATTTCTCAAAATGAATTAGATTCAATCTCGAGTATCCCTTTGGCAACAAAAAAGAAACAACTGAATCGTCATAAAGGAAAAGCACGTTATTTTACCGAATATGTTAGGATGGAAATGAAAGAATGGCTCAAAACCAATTTCAAACCAAGTGGAAAAGAATATGACTTATATAAAGATGGTTTAAAAATTTATACCACTTTAAATTATGAAATGCAGCAATACGCTGAAAAAGCCGTTGCAAAAAGACTTAAACACTTACAACACGAGTTTGATTATCAATGGAGGGGTGAGGAGCCTTGGAGTGATGTGCCTGTTGTTTTAGAAAATGCTATTAAAAATTCTCGCAGATATAAATTAATGGTAGATGATGGCGCTTCAGACACTAAAATAAGAGAAGCTTTTAATACCCCAGTTCCAATGAAAATATTTAGTTGGGATGGTGAAAAAAATGTAACAATTTCTCCCTTAGATTCTGTTAAACATTATTTAAAGCATTTACATGCTAGTTTTATTGCGATGGAACCAAAAACTGGATATATAAAAGCATATGTTGGTGGAATTGATGAGCGCTATTTTCATTATGATCATGTAACCACTAAACGTCAGGTTGGTAGCACTTTTAAACCTTTTGTTTTTGCTGCTGCCATAGAGAAAGGGGTAATGCCTTGTGATATGTATTCCAATGATTTAATAAAATATCCACAATATGAAGATTGGGAGCCTAAAAATTCTGATATGATATATGGAGGTGAATTTAGTGTTTGGGGTGCTTTAGCAGCCTCTGTAAATACTGTAACAGTTCAATTGATGGAAAAGGCTGGACTAGAAAATATTATACAGCTTGCTTATAGAATGGGAATTGAAACCGAGTTGCCCAAAGTGCCTTCATTAGCACTAGGAACTGCAGAACTTTCATTGTTAGAAATGGCAAGAGCTTATAGTGCTTTTCCCAATTATGGCATTCCAACTTATGAAGTTGCTGTTTTAAAAATTATTGACCGAGAAGGAAATTCAATCAATACTTTTCCTGTAAAAGTTAAAAAAGAAGTCTATTCTGCTAAAACTGCTGAAGTAATGATAGAAATGTTGCGAAAAGTAGTTAATAACGGTATTGCAGCTCCGTTTAGATATGATTTTCAACTTTTTTATGATTTAGGCGGAAAAACAGGAACTTCTCAAAATCATGCTGATGGTTGGTTTATTGGATTTTCTTCCAATTTAGTTACTGCTGCATGGGTAGGAGCTGAAAATCCATCCATTCATTTTAAAAATATGCAATATGGACAAGCTTCTTATTCAACATTGCCAATCAATGGAGAATTTATGCGAAGTATTAAATCAAATCCATCGTTTAAATATTATTTAGAAGGCACCTTCAGAACTCCCTCAAAAGAGGTGCAAGCCATGTTTCAATGTTTATCGCGAAAAAATGTGCCTAGACGTGCCAAAGATACTATTCAAACTATTGTAAAAGACACTTTAATTATTGATATCAAGAAAGATAGTTTACAATAGGATAACATATTAATAGTTAAATATCAATAAGATGAAAATTAAACAATTACTTTTAATCCTACTTTTTGTAGTTTCAACAAGCCCTATTTTTTCTCAATCCAAGCAATTAATAATTGATCAAAAAAAATTAGATACTTATTTTGCTCAAATGGCCAATGATTGGGATATCCCAAGTATGTCTATAGGGATTGTAAAAGACGGAAAATTGGTTTTTGCCAAAAGTTATGGATATTTAGAAATTGGGAAAAGTGAAAAACCTGATGCCAATACTTTGTATGCCATTGCTTCTAATTCAAAAGCATTCACTGCTACTATCATCGGAATGTTGGTTCAAGAAGGTAAACTTTCTTGGGATGATAAAGTAAAAGACTATTTACCTTATTTTGAAGTGTATGATCCTTGGGTTAGTAAAGAAGTTACCATAAGAGATTTGTTAAGTCATAGAGTTGGATTGGGAACTTTTAGTGGAGATGTAATTTGGTATAAATCCAATTTAACAGCTGAAGAAATTTTAAAAGGTGCCAAATATTTACCTAAATCCTTTGATTTTAGAGCAGGTTATGGATATTCTAATTTGATGTTTATTGCCGCAGGCGAAGTCATTAAAAAAGTAACAGGAAAAACCTGGAGTGAAGTGGTTAAAGAAAGAATTTTAACTCCGCTCGATATGAATAGAACCATCACTTCTTTAAATCAGCTCAAAGTAAAAGGAAATTTTGCCACTCCCCATGGAAGAAAAGAATCGGTTAATTTTCCTATTGAATGGGAAAACTGGGAAGAAATTGCTGCTATGGGAGGTATTATTTCTAGTGTAAATGATGTGTCTAAATGGATGATTTTTAATTTGAATAAAGGAATTCATGGAAAAGATACTTTGCTTACAGCTCAATCAATTAATAATATTTGGACACCTCATAATAATTTTAAAGTAGATCATACCAAGAAGAATGATTTTAACCGACATTTTAGTGCCTATGGATTAGGATGGAGTTTAAGTGATTATCACGGAAACTTAAAATTAGGTCATACTGGTGGATATGACGGAATGATAACTGCAGTTACTTTAATTCCCGATCAAAATTTAGGTGTTGTTGTCTTGACCAATGGAATGAAAAGTCCGATTACAGCTGCTACTAATTATGCCTTAGATACTTATTTAGGCGTTAAAGTAAAAGATTGGAATAAAGAAATACTAAAACTTACAGAAACCTATGAAGCCAAAGATACTAGAGTGGCAGACCGAATTTCAAAAAGAGTTTTAAATACACTACCATCTTTGTCAATTAATAAATACGAAGGAATTTACAAATCTGCAATCTATGGAAATATTATTATTACATCCGAAAATAATATACTTCGATTAAATTTTGAACATTCTCCAAACTTATCGGCTAGTTTAACCCATTGGCATTATGATGTTTGGAAAATAGAGTGGGATACCCCTCATG
>JAUYUF010000105.1 GCA_030694835.1 Flavobacteriaceae bacterium
CCGAATTTATCGCCGAGGGGTTGGACCAGACGCGCGGTTGGTTTTATGCTCTCATCGTTCTTTCCACCGCTTTATTTAAAAAACCCGCTTTTAAAAATGTAATTGTTAACGGAATGATTTTGGCGGAAAACGGCGAAAAAATGAGTAAGCGTTTGAAGAATTATCCTGAGCCAATGCAAATTATTGATAAATATGGAGCTGATGGCGTAAGAGTCGGACTTTTATTAAGTTCAGCTGCCGGAAATGATTTATTATTTGATGAAGAATTATGTGAACAAGGTAGAAATTTCTCTACTAAAATTTGGAATGCTTTTAGATTAGTTCAAGGATGGGAGATATCAGAAACGATTGAACAGCCAGAAGCTTCTAAAATTGCTATAGAATGGTACCAAAGTAAGTTTCAACAAGTGTTGGAAGAAGTTGAAAAATCATTTGAAAATTACCGATTAAGCGAAGCATTAATGAGTATTTATAAATTGATTTGGGATGATTTTTCATCTTGGTATTTAGAAATGATAAAACCAGCTTTTGGTCAGCCAATTGATCAAAAAACCTATGATGCCACCATCGCTTTTTTTGAATCAAATTTAAAAATATTGCATCCATATATGCCATTTTTAACGGAAGAAATTTGGCAACATATTAAAATAAGAACTCCAGATGAAGCATTAATTATTGCCACATATCCTGTAAAAAAAGTTGTAAATCAGTCAATTATTGCAGATTTTGAAATGGCTGTCGAAGTAATATCAGGAATTAGAACCATCAGAAAGGATAAAAATATTCCGTTTAAAGAAACAATCAAAATTTCTTATATCAATAATGAAAAAACTTCAAGTTTGTTTAATACAGTGATTATAAAAATGGGTAATTTAACTGCTATGAATGAAGTTTCTGAAACGGTAGAAAGTGCTTTGAGTTTTAGGGTAAAATCAAATGAATATTTTATTCCGTTAACGGGTTCTATTGATATTGCATCAGAAATTGAGAAATTAACTCAAGAATTAATTTATACTGAAGGATTCTTAAAATCAGTTCAAGTAAAATTATCAAATGAACGTTTTGTAACTAATGCTCCTGAAAAAGTACTTGAAATTGAACGTAAGAAAGAGTCTGATTCTCTTGCCAAAATTGAAACAATTAAAACTAGTTTAAAGGCATTTCAATAATCAAAAAACCACGCTTTTTGCGTAGTTTTTTTGTTTTATAAGGGGAAATTAAAATTATACTTTTTCAGTTGAAACCGTTTTATAAACAGGAGTAGCATCACTTGTTAAGCCACAACCACCTTTTGAAGATTTACAAGAAGTGAAAGATATTGTAAAAATAAATACTGCTAATAATAAAACTACTTTTTTCATATTCTTATATTTTCAACGGTTATACTTATTATTGTTTTTGAGGTGATTTCACGTTTTATAAACGCTAAAGTAATTAAAATATTTTACTCTACTAATTTATCCAATGTATAAACAATCAATTCTTCAACGGGTTTGTATGGGTCTTCACTAAAAGTTTTATTAGCTCTGTTGGCAATAATAGCATTCATAGAGCAGGCATTGTGACCCAATAATTTTGATAATCCATAAATTGCAGAAGTTTCCATTTCCAAATTTGAAACACGAATTCCGTTAAAGTTAAAACTATCTATTTTGTTATTCAGATTGGCATCTTCCAATGCTAAACGCAAAACTCTTCCTTGTGGTCCAAAAAAACCAAC
>JAUYUF010000114.1 GCA_030694835.1 Flavobacteriaceae bacterium
GATTAATCATGTTTTTTATAATGTTTGAAATTCACTATAAATATACTGATTATCAGGCTTTTATGCAAATATTTTATTGCTTTTTATCATAAATTTTTTGCTTTTTTCTTGTGATTTTTAACCCTTAATTCGCATTATTAATTTTTCTCTACCACCATTTAAAAAAGAACTAAAAATCTATGTCTTCAAAGTAATTTAGACTTGTACTTAGAGAGTGTTTATTATATGAAATCACACATTCAATAAAGGTAAATTTACGAAATGTTGGTTGTCTTTTAGAATAAAAAAAGGTAACTCATTAATTTTCCAATAGTTATAAATTTATAAAGTGAATTCTGGTTGCAACTCCGAGTAATAGGGGGAGCAACACCAGTAAGGGTTTCAAGACATTTAGTTTTGGAACCTTTTTTTGTGCGCAAGGTTTGCGCAAGGTTTTGACAGAAATTGAATTATTTTATAGTTTTCTTTATCAAAACTATATTTGGTACTTTTTTATTTCGCTTCTTATGAATAAATATGTTTATTTATAGTTTCCAGCAGCAAAACACTTGAAACAGGTTTTGAGAGGTAATAGGTTTAACAAAAAGCCAATACTTTTCTTTATCAACTGTAATTAAAATGATTCAGGATGAAGTTATGACTGCATTACTCTTTTCATTTTCTCTTCTCCTACTTTTTCTTGACGAACTAATTCTTAATTAGGAATCGTAAAATAAAAAGTAGTTCCTTTTCCTTCCTCTGATTCTACCCATAGTTGACCACCGAGCATATCAACATAAGATTTTGCAATTGATAAACCTAAACCAGATCCTTCATAAACATTTTTATCTTCAATATCTGCCATTACAAACCTATCAAATATAAATGCTTGTCTATCTTTCGGAATCCCAATTCCTGTATCTTTTATATAGAACTCAAAATTTTGATCTTGTATATAACAACCAAATTCAATACTCCCTTGATGGGTGAATTTTATGGCATTTTTTAAGACATTGGTCATAATAGAATTGATTTTAATGGCATCTGATTTCAAAATAGTTTCAGCGTCACTTAATCCATTTTTAGCTAACAATTGAATTCCTTTTTTATCAGCTTCAGGTTCAAAGAAATTAAACAGTTCTTCTAATTGTGCTTTTATATTTATATCTGATAATTTAACTTCTACAGAGCCTGCTTCAATTTTAGATATATCCATAAGGTCGGTAACAGTATTCAATAAACGACGGCAACTGTTTCCAATGATATCTAAATATTTTTGTTGTTTTTCAATTTTTAGATCTGTAGTTCTTAGTATCTCTGTAAAACCAAGAATACCATTCATAGGGGTTCGTATCTCATGACTCATATTGCCTAAAAAAGCTGATTTTAAACGATTACTTTCTTCTGCTTTATTTTTAGCGATGATTAATTCCGCATTGGTTTTGGCTAAAACCGCGGTTCGTTCTTTTACTTTTTCTTCTAAGATTTCATTCTGATTTTCTAATGTTTGATGCAACAAAAGTGTTTTGAGTAAATTTCTAATACGCAATTCTACTTCAATTAAATCGAATGGTTTGGTTAAAAAATCGGTTGCACCATTGGTGAGTGCTTGTTGTTTGGTTTCGTTTTTTGCATCGGCAGTAAGCACCAAAATGGGTAAAAAGGCACCTTGTGGAATCAACGGTTTTATTTGTTCCATCACCTGAAATCCGTTGAGATATGGCATCATTAAATCTAGTAAAATGATATCCGGTTTAAATGATATGAGTAAATCTGCCACTTTTCGAGGATCGGTTGTAGCATAATAATTGGTGTATTCCATCATATCGAGTAATCCTATAAGTACATCAATGTTTTGTTGCTGATCATCTACAATCAGAATGTTGGCATTTTTTAAGTTTGAATTTAGCATTTTTTTTAGGTATTAGATATTAGGTAATAGGCAATAGGTATTAGGCATTAGTATTTTTCATTTTTAACTTGTTGCCCTGAGCGGAGCCGAAGGGTTAATTGTCCATTGTCCTGATACTTGATACCTGATACTTTTTATAGAACGCTGATCTTCGAGCGCTGATTTTTATTTTTATCCGTTTTTATCCGCGTGCTAACTTTTCATTGTTTCCTGATACTTGATACTTGATACCTGATACTTTTTAATTTTTAATTATCAATTGTTCATTGTTTTATCAACTTCTTTTAATAACTCCAACACATCTATCGGTTTGGTTAAATAGGCTTTTGCGCCAGCTTTAAGCAAATTTTCTATTTGTTTTTCAGTGGCATCTGCGCTTAATACAATTACCGGAATCTCTTTTGTTTTGCTGTTGTTTAGCAACAATTTCAATACTTTGCTTCCGTGGATATCGGGTAAATCGAGGTCAAGTAAAATTAAATCTGGTTTATAATCTATGGCAAGATTCAACGCGTTTTTACCGTACATATTGGTAATTAAATTAACCGACGTACGCTGGGTATCCATAATTTGTTTTACCAATTGCTGGTTAGATATATTATCTTCTATATACAAAAGTGTTCCGCTAATATTTTTATTTACAGTTTCATTAGCTTTAAAGTCACCCATGCGTTCGTGATGTCCATTCTGACTTTCCGTTTGTGGCAGTTCAATCCAAAAAGTACTTCCTTTATCTATTTCACTTTCAACCCCAATACTTCCGTTCATCGCTTCTATTAATTTTTTAGAAACCGCCAATCCAAGTCCGGTTCCTTCAATAATTGAAATTTCTGTTCCAATGCGTTGAAACGGATTAAAAAGTTTGTTGATTTCTTCGGATGCAATTCCTTTGCCCGTATCGGTAATATAAATTCTTATTTTCTCATTTTGATGTTTAATTCTGATGGTTACCAAACCACTTTCATCGTTATATTTTACGGCATTGTTCACTAAATTTAGCATTACTTGTTTTAATTTCTGATGATCTGCTTTTACATATAAGTTAAGCATATCGGTATTTTCTAATTCAATTTTAATAGCTCTTTCTGTTGCCATTGGATAAATGATATCGATGGTTTCTGTAATAATTCTTTTTATTTCAACAGGTTCGATAGAAATGGAAAGTTCGCCGGCTTCAATACGCGATAAATCGAGTACTTCATTGATTAAATTGAGCAAATGTTTACCACTTTTCATAATATGATCAACGCCTTTTTTGTGAGCAGGATTCAATTCGCCCATATCCATCAATTGGGTAAAACCAAGTATTGAATTGAGCGGTGTGCGCAATTCATGACTCATACGCGATAAAAATTCGCTTTTTGCTACATTGGCTCTTTCAGCTTCGGTTTTTGCGTTTTTTATTTCTTCCTCTGCTTTTTTGCGTTCTGTAATATCTATAATACTGGTCAAAATCATCGTTTCATTATTGATGTGGATAGGATTCAAACCCACTTCAATAGGGATTTTAGTGCCATCTTTTCTCAAACCGAATAAGTCGCGGCCTGTTCCCATATTGCGTGCTGTTGGTTTAGAAATAAAAACAGACCGAAGACGCTCATGGCCCATTCCAACCGGATTGGGCACTAACATTTCTATTTTCTTTCCAATCAGTTCATCACGGTTATATCCGAAATAATTTTCTGTTTGCTTGTTGATCAATTGGATTTTCCCGTTTGAACCAACCAAAATAATGGCATTGGGTGCTGATTCAACAACCAATTTAAATCGATCTTCTGCTTTCTTGCTTTCGGTGATATCGCGCGAAACGACCAACAGTTGTTGTGGTTTTCCATTGCTTCCTAAAATTGGTGAAATAGAGACATCCCACCATTTGGGTGTACCGCCCATGGTTGGTGAGAAGCCCTTAAAAGAACCAAATTGCCCTTGCAGGGCGTTAGAGATGGCGTCTGATGCAGCTACAAAGTCAGCACCTTTCCAAAAATTCTTGTAGGGGAGGTTCAAGTATTTATCCAGATTTTCAATTTCCAACAAATGTTGGCCTGTTAAGTTCAAGCTTTGCAGCTTACCTTCCAAATCAAGGGTCTTGATGCAATCGGTGCTGCTGTCGATGATGCTTTGGTTGAAGGCCGAACTTTCTTGGAGTGCTTCCTCTGCTTGCTTGCGTTCATCAATTTCTTTCAGTAAATTTTCATTGGTTTCTGCAAGTTGTTGGGTTCTTTCTTCAACTCTTTGTTCGAGTTCTAAATTGATGTTGCGTATTTTTTCTTCATTTCGGTTGCTGCTAATGGCCAAACTCGCCAATGAAACAACTGATTTTAAAAGTTCTATTTCTTCAGATTGTGGCGCTTGCGCTTGCCGATGGTAAATGGCAAAAGTACCCAAGACATTATTTTCGGCATCGAGTATGGGTTCTGACCAACAAGATCTTAGGTTAGCCCGCTGAGTTAATTCGGTGTATGCAGCCCAGTTTGGATGGGTAAGCAAATCTTCTGCAATTATTCTGGTTTTTATATAGGCGGCGGCACCGCAAGAACCCACTTTTTCGCCAATTTCAATTCCATCAATTGCCTGATTATAAAATTCGGGTAAACTTGGTGCGGCTCCGTTCAGCAAATGTTTCCCTTCATCATCCATTAAGAGAATAGAACAAAGAGTAGTTGGGTCTTCTGCTTCAACCAATTTAACAATCGCTTCTAGGATTGTGGAAAGTGGCAATCCGTAAATAATTGATTCTAGTATTTGGGTTTGTTGAAACTTTCTGTTTTCTGCTTTTTTGCGTTTAGTAATGTCGTCTATCAGTATTAAAATATAATCAATTGTCCCATCGTTTTTTCTTACGCCTTGTACCGAAAGGGTAATATCAATCATGTGTCCATCTTTGTGTTGGTATTGCTTTTCCATCACATAACCGTTATGCTCGCCGCTCAGTAATTTTTCCACTTCATTCACCTTTTCTTCCTTTGGAAAGGTTATTTCTGCCCAAGTCATCTGCAATAACTCTTCTTCGCTATACCCTATCATATCGCATAAATACTTGTTGGCAGAAAGGAAATAGTAAGTAATTGGATGGGTGGTTGCCATACCCACCACCCCTAAATCAAGGGTTCGACGGAAGCGTTCTTCTTTTTCTTGGAGGATTTCTTCTGTTTGTTTTCGTTCTGTAATATCTAATATAGATCCTAAGAGTGATTTCGGATTTCCATTGTCATCTAATATTAATTCTGCTTGAGCGTTTACCCAAATTATTGCTCCATTTGGTTTTATGATACGATGGTCAATATTGTATTTCTTTTCTCCTTTTATGGCTAAGTCGAAATTTTTTTTAGCAAATTCTTTATCATCCGGATGAACTCCTTTGGAAATATTTTCAAAACTGACGGATGCTGACTCTTTTTTTATTCCATACAATTGATAGACTTCATCAGAACAAATAATTTTATTGGTTTTTAAATCCCAATCCAAAAAACCAAGATGGGCAATTTGTTGTGCTTTGAGTAGTCTGGCTTCATTCTGTCTCAATTCGGTGGTTCGTTCTTCTACAATTTCTTCCAAATCTTCATTTAAATTTCTCAAGGACATTTCTGCCTTTCTTTTGCCGCTTACATCATTGGATACAAAAAGAAATATTAACGTCAATAAAGAGAGTTGAAATATAATACCCACTATGATAACGGTTTGCGATTGTTCCATCCGTTTATTTTCTGTTTTATCGCGTAGCGACAATAATTGGTTTTCTTCTGCTATCATTTTATCTTTTAGGACACGAATACTGTCCGAAAGTTGCTGCCCTTTTTCTGCATTGATTAGGGGAATCGTTGCTGTTAATCCTTTTAATTTTCGCGTTTGAACCTTTAAATCAGAGAATTCTATTTTCTTAATAATGAGTTGCTCCAATTTATTGATGTTGTTTTGCTGATGAGGATTGTCTTTTGTAAGATTCCGTAAGCCAACAATTTGTTCCTTTATTTCTAACTTGGCTTTTTCAATAGGTTCTAAAAAGCGTTCATTTCCGCTCAGTGCAAAACCCCTCGTACTGGTTTCTATATCAATTATCGAGGTAAGAACATCTTCGATTTTATTTTTAACAATATAGGTGTGTTTAACTTTATCTGCAGCATCATGCATCGATTGTAGATTCGAAAAAGAGAGGAAAGAAATAAAAATAATAATGATGGCAGAAATATTGAGTCCGGCAAAGAGTTTTTGTTCAATAGTTATTTTATTAGGATAATGATTTCTGATTGTAAAATAAATACCTAAACACAGCACTATAAACGAAGTTGCCGCATTAACTGCCATACGCGAGTAACCTGTTGCTCCGGCAGAATCACTAAAACCAAAAATAAAACTAAGGAAACCAACCAAACTAATTGAAAAAGTGGTCACCAGGCAGAATTCAATAAAGTAGTTTATGCGGTTGCGATACCTAGAAAGATAAAATAACACTGTGCCCAAAAGAATAAAATTAAGAGCAGCATTGGCGGCAATACGGCTGGGATGAGGAAGATATCCGGAAGTATCTTTAACACTAAATAACAGTTCGTCTATACCAAAATCTACTTTAAAAATAAACTGTAGCAGTGTAAGAAGTCCGCCAAATATAATCAGTGATGAAAAAATGCCCGACATCCATTTGGCAATCGGATTAGAAAATTGAAGAAGTATAAGCGTTAAACCCGAAAGAAGAAAAAATACAGCTGCATTCGGTTTCATCGTTACGTTTCCAAAACCAAATGTTTTGAAAATAATAATATCGAATTGCCAACCGATTAAAACCAATAAACCGGCAAGAGTGGTAATGATAGCAACAAAAAATGCTACTTTTATAAAAGAAACTTTTGGAAACATAGCAGATATTTTATGTAATTCTTCATCAATATCAACTGCATCAATAAGCATTGCTTATTGCAACTGGGTTTAATTGTCTGGAGGAAAACAAATTAAGTACGCTCTAATATAAGCAATTTTATTATCAAATTCAATTTATCGTAAAATAAAATAACTTTTGTTGCGAATTATATTTCTTATTATATAAAGTCTATTAAATATTTACAATTAAATTGGATAGATTTTTCCCTAATTGGTTTTCAGACTTGAATGTATTCATTAATTCATTGAATTTCGTTAATCTATCTTCCATTTTTTCTAAATATCTATTATGTGA
>JAUYUF010000134.1 GCA_030694835.1 Flavobacteriaceae bacterium
GCACAGAAGAAGTAATTAAAACTACTAATCAAACCTATAAAATTTTTGAACTATAATCATGGCTAAGCGACACGATGATTTTTTACCAATTAATGCAATTTTAAAAGAATTTATCAAAGAAAATAAGCTGGAAAAAGGAATTCAGAAACTTACTGTAGAAAAATTATGGCCAGAACTAATGGGAAGTGGAATTGCAAATTATACTGAAAGTGTTACACTTAAAAATAAAACGTTGGTTATTAAATTAAAATCTTCTGTTTTAAGAGAAGAATTAAGTTACGGTAAAGAAAAAATTATAAAGATGATGAATGAACATTTAGGTGAAGAAGTTATTAATCAACTAAAACTTCTTTAAATAAAAAAAATCGGTTATTAACCGATTTTTTTATATTGAATGTTTACTTAAAAAATTTCTCTAGTAGCAAAATGAAATTCACTTTCTATCAGAGCATTATCATCAGAATCTGAACCATGAATGGCATTATTCTGAATAGAAGTAGCAAATAATTTTCTGATAGTTCCATCTTCTGCATCAGCAGGATTAGTAGCTCCAATCAAAGTTCTAAAATCAGCAACAGCATTTTCTTTTTCTAGAATGGCAGCAACCACTGGACCACTAACCATAAAATCAACTAAATTTTGAAAAAAAGGTCTTTCAGCATGTATTGCATAAAATAATTGCGCATCACGTCTAGACATTTGCGTCATTTTCATAGCGACAATTTTAAAACCAGCTTCGTTAATTTTTGCTAAAATGGCACCGATATGACCATTTTCAACCGCATCTGGCTTTATCATTGTAAAAGTTCTATTTGTTTTCATCTATTTTTATTTATTTATTTTTTAATGGTCAGATGTAATGCCCTAATAATCATTCCCCAGTGTGTTTAATGTTTGGTAATGGGCGTTTCATTTTAATATTTTGTTTGGATAATCAAATATACAATTATATCGCGCAAAGATACTTTTAAGAAAAAAAAAGTTTAGGTTTATTGATAACTTGATTCAATAGGTAAATTGAATTTGTTTATATTCGCATACTATGAATATACAAGATTATAAAGCGCTTAAAAATCTCTTAGAAATTCCCAAAAAGATTGTTGTTGTTCCACATCGAAACCCTGATGGAGATGCAATAGGAGCATGTTTGGCTATACAACATTATTTAAAAAAGCAGCATCATGATGTAATAGTTGTTTCTCCCAATGAACTTCCAGAGTTTTTAATGTGGATGCCATCGGCTAAAGAAATATTAAAGTTTGATAAACAAAATAGACAATCCAAAAAAGCAATTCAAGAAGCCGAGTTTATATTTTTATTAGATTTTAATGCTTTAAATAGAGTAGGTGATGATATGCAAAATACGTTAAATGATTTTAAAGGAATTTATTTGATGATTGATCATCATCTTCAGCCAGAAGCTATTGCAAAATTTACTTTTTCTGATGTAAATTATAGTGCCACTTGTGAAATGGTGTATGATTTTATTGATCAATTAGGTGATAAAAATTTGATTGATCAAACAATTGCAACCTGTATTTATACTGGAATTATGACAGATACTGGAAATTTTAGATTTCCTGCAACAAAACCTAGAACGCATAAAATTGTTGCTAATTTAATGGAATTAGGCGTAGATAATGCTTATATATATTCTAAAGTTTTCGATGCTAATACTTATCAAAATTTACAATTATTGGGTCATGCACTTAGTAAATTGCAAGTAATTCCTAAATCAAATACGGCTTATTTTATGCTTTCTAAAAATGATTTAAAAGAATTTGATTATCAGAAAGGGGATACTGAAGGAATTGTAAACTACGGTTTATCAATAAAAGGTATTGCTTTAGCGGCAATATTTATTGAAGATGAAGATCAGGGAATAATAAAAATATCATTTCGTTCTAAAGGAAAATTTTCAGTTAATGATTTTGCTAGAAATTATTTCAATGGAGGTGGGCACCAAAACGCTGCTGGAGCACGTTCTACAGATAGTTTAAACGAAACTGTAGAAAAATTTATTAAATTAGTTCATAAATATAAAAAAGAAATATCGAGATCTTATGAGAATTAGTTCCCTTTTTATTCTTATGATAATTGTATCATCTTGTAAAGAACCAATAGCTAGAAAACCAGTTAGTTCTCAAGGGGATACTTTTTTTAAGGAATCTATTGAGCTCAATAAAAAATTAAATGCAGAAGAAGAAGAAATGGTGAAAAATTTTATTAAATCAGATTCACTAACAAATTATATTACTTCTCCATACGGATTTTGGTATACTTATATTGCTAAGGATACCCTTTTTCAGCAACCTATTAAAAAAGGAGATTTGGTTCATTTTTCTTATGAAGTAAATGATTTAAATTATAACAATATTTATCCATTACAAGAAAAAGTATATAAAGTAGATGAGGAAATTTTGATACAAGGATTACAAGATGGAATAAAACTTTTGAAAGAAAATGAAGAAGTTATATTTTTATTTCCATCGTATAAAGCTTATGGATATCTGGGTGATAAGAAAAAAATTAGTGGACGACAAACATTAAAATATCGAGTAAAAATAAATTCTATTCAACAATCTAAAAAATAATTTTATGAAACTTTTTAAAATTTCTATTTTATTAATTTTATTATCATTGACAGCATGTAAATCGGCAAAATATCCCGATTTAAAAGATGGCTTATACGCTGAAATTCAAACAACAAAAGGTGATATTTTATTAGAATTAACTTTTGATAAAACACCTTTTACAGTAGCAAATTTTGTTTCTTTAGCAGAAGGAACAAATAAAAGTGTAACAGATTCTCTTAAAGGGAAACTTTATTATGATGGTTTAAAATTTCACCGTGTAATTAAAGATTTCATGATACAAGGAGGTGATTATTTAGGAACTGGTGAAGGTGGTCCAGGTTATACTTTCCCTGATGAATTTCCAAAAGATTCTATAAATAATCTACTGTTAATTCATGATAAACCCGGTGTGCTTTCAATGGCAAATGCAGGAGCAGAAACCAATGGTAGTCAGTTTTTTATTACACATAAAGATACTCCATGGTTAGATGGAAAACATACTGTTTTTGGTCAAGTTGTAGTTGGTCAAGAAGTTGTAAATGCAATTGCTCAAGATGATATCATGAAAAAGGTCGAAATTATTAGAGTAGGTAAAGAGGCTAAAAAATTTGATGCTGCTAAAGTTTTTGAGTCATCAATGAAAGATTATAAAGATGCTCAACGAGTAAAAGAGGAACAATTTGAAAAAGAAAAAGCTGAGTTTTTAAGCAAGATGGGTGAAAGTGAATCAAAACAGTTACAGTCTGGTTTAAAAATACTAATTAAAGAAGAAGGTAAAGGAAAAAAAGTAGCATCTGGATTATTAGTTCAGGTTCATTATAGTGGTTATTTTGTAGATGGAAAAATGTTTGATTCATCCTTTAATAGAGGTGTTCCTTTTGAATTTAGACCTGGAGTTGACCGTGTTATTGCTGGTTGGACAGAAGGCATTCCTATGTTAAGGGAAGGTGATAAAGCGGTATTTTTTATTCCTTATTATTTAGCTTATGGTGATATGGCAAGACCTGGAATGCCAGCAAAATCAGACTTAATTTTTGAAATTGAAGTACTTAAAGTATCGAAGTAAGTTCTATCTAAATAAACAAAAAAGGAGAACATTGTTCTCCTTTTTTGTTTATTCTGTTTTTGAATAAATACGAATATTGTATGGATTGAGAAATATCAGGAAAAATATAACGCCAAATGCTAATTCGTAAAGTTCCCATTTTTTAGAAGAAGGTATTATAAACATTATAACACTAACAACAACAAAAGCTAAACTTTGATGCCAGTGTGGCAAAGGCATAGCAAATTTAGCCATCAAATTTTTGAGTTGACCAAAATTTTGATATAAAACAGGTATAATAATTAAATAAATTACTAAAATAATTGTAAGTAATTGGCTAAAAATAAGTTTATTAATCTTAGTACCGTCAACAACCATATTATGTAAATTCATTTCTTGTTGTGCATTGTTTTCAAGAAAATATTCAGAGGTTTCAATATTGAAAATACGTTGGCCCCAAGAGATTTCTTCGCCAGCTCCAAAAAAGAAAAGTACAACAAAACCCATCATACCAATTTGCCACAAATAACCTTTGTATTTGCTTAATTTAAAAAATCTATATAATTGCAAAAGACTTATACATAATAACATA
Organism: Flavobacteriaceae bacterium; assembly: GCA_030694835.1. GTDB lineage: Bacteria > Bacteroidota > Bacteroidia > Flavobacteriales > Flavobacteriaceae > JAGXRT01. The sequence goes on from JAUYUF010000134.1 coordinate 4,214, forward strand.
AAAGCTGTAGCGTATTCTATACTTCCATCTTCTCTTGCAAATACATTTTCGAAAAAATTCATATTAGAATTAGAAGTGTAAATTCCTATTGCAAATACAAATAGCAAAAATGCGTATCCATAAATGTCAGTTTTAGTAGGAGATTTAAATGTCATTTTATGAGTATTTTAAATATTATAATGTCAAATGTATGTTTTTTTGGTGAAATATGAAGTAATTGAATAAATTTTACAGAAGAAATTTTAGTAATACACCAAGTATTTTTCAATTTTTTTTAGAATGTATAAGTTTATTTCTCAGTAATTTAATTGTATCTGGCTCTATTGGATGAACTTTAATAATTAAAAAAACTTCTGTTTTTGATATGTGTTTTGTCAACAGGGGTCGTTTTTCTTTTATAGGATAATTTGTTAAGTAATTTTTCCATTTTAAAGAAGATTCAAAAGTTGATTTGTGAAGGGTTGTATACGTTTTATTGTGAACTGTAATAATAGATTTAATAATAATAGTTATTATTTTGAATAAAAATTTAAATTTTAATAAGCAGTTTTGTAGATATAAACATAGTGTTATTCTTTTAATTGAAGGGATAATTTTTGTTCAATAATTTTATTATAATAATCCTGAATTAAAGCTTTAAAAGCAAGTTCATTCTCCTTTATTTCCTGATTATTTGAACTTTTTAATTTTTTTTCAAGGCCCTTATCATTAATATCATAAACACCAGTTATTTTATTGCCATCAAAAGTAGTTATATAATTTCCTCTCATGTATTGGTATTGATTTCCATTGTAATTGATAACAAAAGGTTTTGTTTGTCTGTCTCCAACCAAACTTCTTCCCCAACTTCTAAATGGTTTGTCGTACCCAATTAAATCTAATATAGTTGGGTAAATATCTATTTGTTGAGCTAATTCGGTATTAATACCTTTTAAACTTTCGTCTGGTTTATAAATTAAAATTGGGACTGCAAATCTATTGACAATTTTATTGTATTCGTCATAAGCAATCTGATTGGCATGATCAGCAGTAATAATGAAGATTGTGTTATTAAACCAAGGTTCCTTTTTTGCAGCTTCAAAGAATTTTTTAAAAGAAAAATCCGTATAACCTACACATTGGTGAATAGGTCTTGTTCCTTTTGGAAATTTATCAATATATTTTTCTGGAACTTTAAAAGGATCATGTGAAGAAATTGTGAATATTGTACTAAAAAAAGGTGTTTTTTTAGAGTCCAAGTTACGTTTCATAAATTGAAAAAAAGGTTCGTCCCAAATTCCCCAAACTCCATCAAAATCATCATCATTATTATATTCATTTTTACCATAATAATGATCAAATCCGAGGATATTACCAAACCCAAGAAAACCCATTGAACCATTAGGAGCTCCATGAAAGAAAGAAGTATCGTATCCCATTTCTTTTAATGTGGAGACAAGGGATTGTATTTTTTGATTAGGATAGGGAGATGAAGTAAATGCATCATCAAATGAAGGTATTCCAGCCAATACAGATGACATACCATGAATAGATTTTCTTCCATTTGCAAAAGCATTGGTAAAAATTAAACTATGCTGTGCCAACGAATCTAAAAATGGAGTATATCCAACATAATTTGGAATTTTCGTATTTTGATTAAAAGAATTCCAATACTCTCTCCCATAACTTTCGGTTATAAATAAAACAATATTAGGAGCGGTCTTCGGATTATTTTGATAAAATTTTACATCATTTCTATAATCTTTAAGAATTTCTGGAGAAACTAAATTCTTTTTTTTAAATGTATTAGATCTAAAGGTTCTTAATATAGTAAATGGTGTATTTAAAATAACATCAGCATGTTGTAAATTGGTTATATATCTATTAGCATCAACTAAATTAATAGGTCTTGTGCTAAACTTAAAATCTCCTCTAATACCACCAACTATTAAAGTTGCAACTATTAATAAAATAATATTTGAAATTGAAAAGTA
>JAUYUF010000142.1 GCA_030694835.1 Flavobacteriaceae bacterium
GCCGTTGAATTTAGCATCAACAGTTCTGATGCCGTTACTGCTGTTTCAGAAAGTCTTAAAAATGATACTTTACGTTTGTTTGATGTCAAAAAAGAAATTGAAGTAATCTATAATTTTATTGATTTTGAAAAATATCAAGATGAACAATTTGATAAAAGCAATAGAGCTAATTTGGCTAATGAAAATGAGCGAATTATAATACATACAAGTAATTTTAGACCTGTAAAAAGAGTTCATGACGTTATAGAAATCTTCAATAAAATTCAACAAAAAATTCCATCTAAACTATTAATGATTGGTGATGGCCCTTTAAGAGAAACCGTAGAAAAATTAGTTAAATCATATAACATTCAAGATAAAGTATTTTTTTTAGGAAAAACCGATGATGTTAATAGATTATTATGTCACGCTGATTTATTTTTGTTACCATCAGAAACTGAAAGTTTTGGTTTGGCTGCTTTAGAAGCAATGGCCGCCAAAACACCAGTAATATCTAGCAATGCTGGTGGTTTAAGCGAAGTAAATATCCACGGAATTACAGGTTTTTTAAGTGATGTTGGAGATATTGATAATATGGTTAAAAATGCAATCAAAATTTTAGCTGATGACAAAACATTAAATCAATTTAAAATGAATGCATACAATCACTCAAAACAATTTTGTCAGGATAATATTTTACCAGAATACGAATGTGTGTATCGTAAATTAGTGCATGGATGTTGTTAATTAAGGTAATAATTAATTCCTTCATTAATTAATTCATAAGAAACTTCACAGTCTATTATTGGATATTCTGGCTTTTTTAATAAAACAAACATCACTTTACCAAGTTTGTTTTTTTTATCATGACTTAACAATGAAATGATATCATCGATATCGTTTTTATCAACATTTATTTTTCCGTAAAACTGATGAACAAATACTTTTAGTTCTTCTACCAAACTTATTGGAAATTGGTGCAATTTATGAGATAAAAACAATTCAACAACCATTCCAATTGCGATGGCTTCCCCGTGATTTAAACTGTTTTCTTTTGTCAAAAAATAACTCTCAAAAGCATGTCCTATAGTATGTCCGAAATTCAAGATTTTCCGTAAGTTTTTTTCGTAAAAATCGGTCTGAACAATTTCATTTTTGATATGAATTGAACTATGAATTAAATTTATTATAGTATTGTTATTGAGATTTTTATCCTCTCTTATTTCATTCCAAAGTTTAATGTTAGCAATAAAACCATATTTAATCACTTCTGCCAATCCACATTTAAATTCACGAGTCGGTAAAGTGTTTAAATAAGCTACATCAACCAAAACCATTTCAGGATTTGAAAAAAGACCAATAATGTTTTTTAAATTACCAAAATCAACGCCTGTTTTTCCTCCAACAGAAGCATCAACCATTGCTAATAAAGAGGTTGGAATATTGATAAATTTAATACCTCTTTTGTAGGTAGATGCCGCAAATCCTCCCAAATCGGTAATCATTCCGCCACCCAAATTAATCAGCAAACTATTTCTATCTGCACCAAATAACAATAATTCATTCCAAACCTGAACGCAAGTATCTAAATTTTTTGAAATTTCACCCGATTTAATTCGGATTACTTCAAAGGAAATTGTTGAACTAAATTGATCCTTAAAAACTGGTAAACAATTGGTTAAAGTATTTTCATCAACCAAAATAAAAAGTTTGGAAACCTTATGTTCATCAATATATTGAATCAATTTTTTATAGGATTCACTACCAAAAAACACCTTAAACGAATCGGATTGAATATTATTCATTTTTTACGGATTTAAATTACAAATTACGCAGAAATATTTGATTAAATAAACCCTTTCTAAGTATCTTTGAAAAAAATAAACATTACCATGGAAAATATATTTAATAATACACAAGTAGCGTTCGAAATTAAGTCGGATTCAGAGCTCAATAGAGCTTACTATTTGTTCGAAATGATTAAGCGAGAATCCCTCGTGAAAATTGGAACATCGCTTACAAAGTTAGCATTAGCAACACATTTACCAATTGAAGGAATTATCAGAGCAACCGTTTTCGACCATTTTTGCGGCGGTGTAACCGAAGATGATTGTAAAAAAGTAATCGATAAAATGTACACTAAAAATGTGCATACTATTTTAGATTATTCAGTAGAAGGAAAAGAAGAAGAAGCTGTTTTTGATGAAGCTTTAAATAAAACAATTGAGATTATCAAAAGAGCTAAAGATGAAAAAAGCATTCCTTTTGCCGTTTTTAAACCAACAGGTTTAGGTAAATTAGAAATCTATCAAATGGTTACTGAAGCTAAAAAATTGAGTGATAGCGAACAAATCGAATGGAATAAAGTAGTAGATCGCTATGAAAAAGTAAGTAAAGCTGCTTTTGATAATAATGTTCCTTTAATGATAGACGCTGAAGAGACTTGGATGCAAAAAGCAGCAGATGATGTAATTGAATCAATGATGGAAAAATACAATAAAGAAAAACCAATTATTTTCGGCACTTTACAATTATATCGCACAGATCGATTAGATTATTTAAAAGGTTTACACAAAAGAGCTAAAGAAAAAGGATTCTTTATTGGAATGAAATTAGTACGCGGAGCTTATATGGAAAAAGAGCGTGAACGTGCCCAGAAAATGGGTTACATAGATCCTATTTGTGCTGATAAACCAGCAACCGATCAAATGTATAATGCTGTTTTGACTTACATGATTGAAAATATCAATGATATGTCTGTTTATAATGGAACTCACAATGAAGATAGTTCTTATTTATTAATGGATTTAATTGCTAAGAACGGTTTGGAAAAAAATGACCCAAGAGTTTGGTTTGGTCAATTATACGGTATGAGCGATCATATTTCCTATAATTTAGCGGCACTTGGCTATAATGTTTCTAAATATTTACCATTTGGTCCAGTTCGTGACGTCATGCCTTATTTAATCAGAAGAGCTGAAGAAAATACTTCTGTAGCTGGTCAAACTAGTAGAGAATTAAATTTATTAAGAACTGAAAGAAAACGCAGAGGATTAGATTAATATGATTTTATTAACGTCAATAAGTGCAAGAATGCTGTTATTTATAGCAGTTATTCTTGCACTTGATATTTATACTTTTTTCGGAATAAAGTCTTTAATTAAAAAATCAGCACTACTTAAACTTTATTACTTCATCTTTTTCAGCGCTGTAATTCTTAGTTATTTAGGTTTGTTTAATATGATATTCTA
>JAUYUF010000152.1 GCA_030694835.1 Flavobacteriaceae bacterium
GAGAAGTGAGAAGTGAGAAGTGAGAAGTGAGAAGTGAGAAGTGAGAAGTGAGAAGTGAGAAGTGAGAAGTGAGAAGTGAGAAGTGAGAAGTGAGAAGTTTTTGAAACTTTAAAAGGTACAAAAAAATCTATTCACGATTCACAATTCACGACTCACGACTCACGAATAACCATTAACTAAAAAAGATATGGATCATAAAAATTTAGACGTCTGGAAGAAGAGTATGGATTTAGTTGTTAAGGTATATCAACTAACCGAGTTATTCCCATTATCTGAAAAATATGGACTAATATCACAAATGAGAAGAGCTGCAGTTTCTATCCCTTCTAATATAGCTGAAGGAGCCGCTCGAAAAGGAGATAAAGAATTGATTCAATTCCTTTATATATCCATTGGTTCTCTTTCAGAATTAGAAACTCAGTATTTGATAGCTATCCGATTATCATTTATTGATAAAAATGAGGAATTTGAAAATCTACTAGTGGATGTTAAAAAGATATTAATTGGATTTAAAAATTATTTAAATAAAAATTAGCGAAATTTGTAAACAAGAACTGGAAAATGAAAGGAGTAATTATAAACAATATTTATCGATTCACAACTCACGATTCACATAGATGTAGAACATATTAAAATGAAATTATTAAATGAGATTGTAGTAGGAGCAGAGAAATCGTGTTATATAAATCGATTGACGATTCACATCTCACTATACAGAATGAATTAAAATAAAATTATTAAATGAGAATGTAGTTAGAGTAGAAAGATCGTGTTATATAAATCGATTCACGATTTACGATTCACATCTCACAATACTGAATAAATAACATGAGTGAAGTAATTCTAAAAGTTGAAAATTTATCAAAGCAGTATCGCTTAGGAACTGTAGGTACGGGTACGCTCAGCCACGACCTTAACCGTTGGTGGGCGAGTGTGCGTGGAAAAGAGGATCCGTATTTAAAAGTGGGTGATGTCAATGATCGGAGTACCAAAGGAAACTCTGATTATATTTGGGCTTTACGTGATATCAATTTTGAAGTACAACAAGGCGAAGTATTGGGGATTATTGGTAAAAACGGAGCGGGAAAATCTACACTGTTGAAAATCTTGTCCAAAATAACCGCTCCCACTACCGGAAGTATTAAATCTAACGGACGCATTGCTTCCTTGTTAGAAGTAGGAACAGGCTTTCACGGCGAAATGACCGGACGCGAAAACATTTATCTCAACGGTGCTATTTTAGGGATGACCAAAGCAGAAATTACCGCTAAATTAGACGAGATTATTGCCTTTTCCGGTGTAGAGCGCTATATTGATACCCCCGTAAAACGCTACAGCAGCGGTATGACCGTTCGGCTGGCCTTTGCTGTAGCTGCCTTTTTAGAACCCGATATCTTGGTGATTGATGAAGTTTTAGCGGTGGGCGATGCTGAGTTCCAGAAAAAAGCCATTGGTAAAATGCAGGAAATCTCCAGAGGTGAAGGCAGAACGGTGCTGTTTGTAAGCCATAATATGGCAGCGGTGAAGAGTTTGTGTACGAGAGGGATAGTTTTAGAGAATGGCGAGATTAAGTTTGGGGGAAATATTGATGAATGTGTTGAAAAATATCATAATAGAATACCTAATTATGATTCTTCTTTTCAAAGAAATAATTCTAAAATTTTAAATGAGATTGCAATAGAGCAAATAGAGATTAAAGATAATTTGGATAAATTAAAAAATACTTTTTTATTTAACGAAAAAATTTTAATTGATTTTAAATTTATATCAAAATACAATATTAATGAAAATAGTAGATATAAATTATTTTGTACAGTAGTTAACCAAAACCGAGATAGAGTATGTTCATTTGAGAGTGAATTAATTAAAACGAATAGAATAAAATTAAAAATTGATGCAGAATTTTTAGTGAGGGGGAGGTATTTTATAAATGCATTTATTCATATACCAAGACTTATGAGAATTGATGAAGTTGATGAAGTTTGTTTATTTGAAGTTATAGATGAAAAATCAAGTTTAAGCATTCATGGCGCCTATGACTATGGTCAAGTATTTGGAAAAGGCATATGGGAAATTTAATCTAATCATGACCCAAAATT
>JAUYUF010000153.1 GCA_030694835.1 Flavobacteriaceae bacterium
TGCATCGGTTGCGTTAGAAACCAACTCTCTTAAGAATATTTCGTGATCAGAATAGAGAAATTTTTTGATAATTGGAAAAATATTTTCCGCTTTAATGTTAATGTTACCTTTAGTCATATAGCTTAAAATTTTAATTAAAACTTTCACCATTAGCTACTCAAATAAAATACCAAAACTATTTTTGTGACAAGATGGCATTGTATATAGATAATGACTTGTGATTATTGATAAATTGAACAAAGAATTGTATATTTGACATTCAACTAACAACTTGTTTTAGAAAAAAACCTTTAGATCTAAAGAATCTAACAAAGGTTAAAAACGTATACTTTAAATGTAAAATTCTCTTAATTATTTAAATCAATATAAAATGAAACAAATGAAAAAAATAATTTTTTTAGGTGTCTTGATACTCCTTTTTGTGGGATGTAAATCAAAGCAAGCAACACAATTAGATAACAAAACAGAAGCGGCTATTAAAGGTAACTGGACCATTACTTCTGTTACATTTCCCGGTTCTGAGTTTATTAAAGTAACTTCCTTTGAATTGGCAAATTCCAATTGTTTTGTTGGAAGTACATGGAAATTTGTTTCTAATAATAACAAGGGTGAAATGGTTTTAAATGCGACAGGATGTCCTTCATTTAGTTCACCAATTACTTGGTTTATTAATAAAGAAGGTAATTTTGTGATGAAAATTTTAAATAATGACAAAGCCAAAAAAATACAGGAAGGATATGTGTTGAAAGTAGCTAATTTAATAGAGAATTCTTTCCAATTAATAGACAATATTAATGTAGGTGGACAATGGAAAGAACTTACCTATCAATTTATAAAAAACTAAAAACAACGATTAAAAACTAAAAAAATGAAAAATTACGCAAGTTTATATTTATCAATTATTTTGATTTTAGGAACGACTTTAAGTAGTTGCAATGCCTTAAAAAACACTAATAATACACAAAGAGGCGCTGGAATTGGTGCCGTCACAGGTGCTGTTTTGGGTGGAGTTTTAGGAAATAATTTAGGAAAAGGTGGAAAAGGTGCTAAAGGAGCAGTTTTAGGTGGTGTTGTAGGTGGAGTAATTGGCGGAGTAATTGGGAATAAAATGGATAAACAAGCACGAGAAATTGAACAAGCAATTCCAGGAGCTGAAGTTGAAAGAATTGGAGAAGGGATTAAATTAGTTTTAGGTGAAAATGCGGTTCGATTTGATACCAATAAATCAACTTTAACGCCTACGGCAAAAGCAAATTTAGATAAGCTTGTTTCTGTTTTTCAAAGTTATGCAGATACTGATATCATAATTTATGGTTACACCGACAGCACTGGTTCAGTAGCATATAATCAAACTTTATCTGAGCAAAGAGCTGCTTCTGTGAAGGGTTATTTGGCATCTAAATGATTAGTTGGAGATCGATTTAAAACTGTTGGAATGGGGATAAATGATCCAATTGCTACCAATGATACTCCCGAAGGAAGAAGTCAAAATAGAAGAGTTGAGTTTGCAATTACTGCTAATGAAAAAATGATTGAAGATGCAAAAAAGGAAGGTAGTAGATAATAATCTTCAAAATTAAAAAACACATAAAAAAATCCACCACGCTTTGAGTGTGGTGGATTTTTTAATAAAACTATTTTTTATTTTTCACATAAGTTTCTAACCATTGATCTTGTTCCCATAATAAATGCATTACAGATTCTTTGGCTCTATATCCGTGTTTTTCATTTGGTAAAACAACATAACGTACAGTTGCTCCTAATCCTTTTAATGCATTGAAATAACGTTCACTTTGTACTGGGAAAGTACCTGAGTTGTCATCAATTTCTCCATGAACCAAAAGTAAAGGATACTTCATTTTATGAGCATTCATAAAAGGAGACATCACATTATAAGTTTCGGGTGCTTCCCAATAATTGCGTTCTTCACCTTGGAAACCAAATGGTGTTAAAGTTCTATTATAAGCTCCACTACGAGCAATTCCCGCAGCAAATAAATCAGAATGAGACAATAAGTTAGCTGTCATAAAAGCTCCATAAGAGTGACCACCAACAGCTACTTTTGTTCTATCAATATAATCAAGTTGATCAACAGCGTCAATTGCTGCTTTTGCATTTCCTACTAATTGTTTTACAAAAGTGTCATTAGGTTCTTCAGTTCCTTCACCTACAATAGGGAAAGCAGCATCATCTAACACCACATAACCACGAGTTACCCAATAAATTGGCGATCCATACGAAGGGTATATAAATTCATTAGGATTAGCAGTTACCTGACCAGCACTACTTTTATCTTTAAATTCGCGTGGATACGCCCACATTACCATAGGATATTTTTTTCCTTTTTCATAACCGACAGGTAAATATAATTTAGCTGATAAATCTAAGCCGTCTTCACGTTTATAGGTTAAAACTTCGCTATGAACAGATTGTAAACTTTTATAAGGGTTTTCAAACTTAGTAACAGCTTTTGAAGAATTTTTCTTGAAGTTTCGGATATAATAATTAGGATATTCATTTTTTGATTCAATTCTAACTAAGATCTCTCCTTTTTTGATGTTAAAAGAAGTGATAATATTTTCGAGTTTATCAGTTAATTTAGATTGATATAATCGATTTGTTTTTAATGTCTTTAAGTTTAGTTGATCAACAAAAGGAAATTTTCCTTTTTCAGAAAATCCATCACCAATTAAATAAACATTACCCTTATCAAGTTCTAAAACATCTTCACCAAATTCATTTCGTTTAGTTATAAAGTTTCCAGGGTCACTATAAGTATCTTGGTAATTTCTATCAGAAATAACAGCAGGTTTTACTTGATTGTCAGAAGGATTAAATACATAAGTTTTTGTATTTCTATCATCTCTCCAATTATCAACAGCAATAGCTGTGGTTGGATCACCCCAATAAATTCTACTGAAACGATTTTTAACTTTTAAAATGGATTGAGGTTTGCCATCAAACGGAGTTGTTAATTGAAATACTTCATCTCTGTAATCAACATTTACAGCAGGATCGCCGCCATCTAAAGCTTCTGTCCATACTAAAGTAGCTCCTTGGTCATTTCTCCAGTTTAGTTGACGCATTCCTTTTTGAACCGCCATAAATCCTTTTGGTAAAACTTCAATTAAAGGAACTTCTTGAATTTTTTTAACAAAGTTTCCAGAAACATCATATAGATTTACTTCATAAGGAAATCTTGAAAGAGGAACAATGTATGAGAACGGGCGCTTCATCTCTGAAATTAAAACATATTGACCGTTAGGAGAAAAATCAATTCCTCTGTACATAGCTGCATTTTTCCATAATTTAGAAGTGCCATCAACTCCAACCACATAAAGTTCAGAAGTTGCAAGTAATTCAAAATTTGTTTCGTCTATTTTATTTTTTAATAAATCTTGATAGGTTCTATTTTGTGCTTTACTTCCAAAATTTGCAGAAACTGTAGGTCCAGTTGGAATTTCTTTTTCAGGGTCTAAAATTGGTTTTCTGTTTTCTGGAACTAGTGTAACTAGTAAAGACTTACTGTCTTTAAACCAGGTGAATGAACGTCCAAGATTGTTGTTTAAAATGGCTTTTGTAAGTTGTTTTGCAGAGGCTGTTTTAATGTCAACAACCCATAGTTCTACACCTGTTGAAGTTGTATTTGTAAAAGCCATCGTGGTTTGGTCTGGAGACCAATTAAAACCAGTCATTTTGGCATTATCAGGTAAATTTGTAACTTTTATAGATTGGTTGTCATTTACTTTTTTGATTTGTACCTCTGTAAAATAGGTTTGACCTGTAACAGAATTAATTACAGGATTAACTCTAATTCCGGCAATTCGAAGTTCTTTTTCTGATAATTCTTCAATACTTTTAAAATTTTCACGGTACAATAAAACTGCATAATCTCCTTTATCGTCAATACGAACAGTAGGAGCTGAGGGAGCATCAACCAAATCTAAAATTTCTTTTGGTGGTTTTTGATAAGTAATATTTTCTTGAGCTTTAATAGGAATAGCCATTAAAAATAAGGCTGCGAGTGTAAAAAAATGTTTCATTTTTAAATGTTTAGTTTGATAAATCAATATTAAATAATTCTTGGATTATTCCATCTATTTTTTTCTTATTTATTAGTTAAAATTTTAGAATAAATGAAATTGTTAATAATTAATTCTCATTAATTTAACTCATTAAGTGTTAAATTGTAGATATGGATAAGATTTTTCCTATTTTTGCTAATGAAACTAATAGAAAAACTATGTACAATTCAAAAATTATAGGGCTTGGTTACTATGTCCCCGACAATATAGTAACAAATGCAGATTTAATTAAAGTAATGGATACCACAGATGAGTGGATTCAGGAGCGCACAGGTATTCAGGAACGTAGATGGGTTATTGAAGGTAGTGGAGACACCTCTGCAACTATGGGAGCAAAAGCCGCAAGAATTGCAATAGAAAAAGCCGGATTAACAACTAAAGATATTGATTTTTTAATATTTGCAACATTAAGTCCAGACTACTATTTCCCTGGTTGTGGAGTAATGGTTCAGGATTTGTTGGAAATGAATACGATTGGAGCTTTAGATATTAGAAATCAATGTTCTGGTTTTGTGTATGGGATTTCTGTTGCAGATCAGTTTATCAAAACTGGAATGTATAAAAATATATTAGTAATTGGAGCTGAATATCACTCAGGAGGATTAGAATTGAATGACAGAGGGAGAAATGTTTCTGTAATTTTTGGTGATGGAGCAGGAGCTGCTGTATTATCAAGAACTGAAGAAAAAGGTAAAGGAATATTATCAACACATCTACATTCTGAAGGTGCTCATGCAAAAGAACTAATTGTAGAAGGTCCAAATATTACGCATTGGGTTGATGATATCATGAAAGAAAACAATCCTGATGATGTATCCTACTATCCATTTATGAATGGTCAATTTGTATTTAAACATGCTGTAGTGCGTTTTTCGGAAGCGATTATTGAAGGTCTGCAAGCAAATGGATTACAATCAACAGATATTGATATGTTAATTCCACATCAAGCTAATTTGAGAATTTCTCAATTTGTACAACATAAGTTTAGATTGACAGATGATAAAGTTCATAACAATATCCAAAAATTTGGAAATACTACAGCCGCTTCAATTCCGATTGCTTTAACAGAAGCCTTAGAAGAAGGTAAAATTAAAGAGGGAGATTTAGTGGTATTAGCCGCCTTTGGTAGCGGATTTACTTGGGGTAGTGTAATTATACGTTGGTAATATTTAATACTATAGATACTAAAAAAGACTGCAATGCAGTCTTTTTTTTTAATAATTGAATTTAAGTTCTCTAAAATCTAGCATTAATTTTTGAGTGATTTTACCAACTTTTCCATCATTAATTATTGTAGAATCAATATTGATAATAGGCATAATTTCAGGAGTAGTGCTCGTTATAAAAACTTCATCAGCATTATATAATTCGTCTATGTTAATTTCTTTTTCTTTTAGAATCAAATCATTTTTTTTGATTAAATCAAAAGCAATACTGCGAGTTATACCTAATAAAATATCTTTTATTGGAGTGTAAATTATGTTGTTTTTAACTATAAAAATATTACTTCGCGATGTTTCTCTAATGAAGTTAAAGTTATAGTATAAAACATCAATTGCTTGTTGTTTAACGATTTCATTTTCCCAATAAATAGAGGCTATATAATTGGTGGTTTTTGCTTTTGGAAGAAATCTATTGTATTCTTTAAGCAATAATTTTGCTCCAGTTTTGTAAAGTGATTTTTGTTTGGTAGCATTTAAAAAAGGAAAAATGAATATATCGCCTTTAAAAAAATCACAATTAGGAGTAGGTTCAGGAATTATAAAAATTTTATAAGAAATATCTTCTATCGGATTTTTTAAAATAAGATTTTCAATAATTTTAGTCAATTCAAACTCATTATATTTAATTTGAATCCTTAGTAAATCTAAAGTTTGAAATAATCGTTTTAAATGTCGATCTAAATAAAAAGGTTTGTTGTTGATAAGTGTAAAAAACTCAAATGCAGCATAGCTTCTATTAATTGTGGTTGAAGTTATTGGAATTGATAATTTATTGAGTTCAATATAATTTCCGTTGTGAAAACCAATCATAAAATTAATGTTTAAACAAATATAGACAGAATCAATTAAACCATTTTTAAAAAGTGAGTTAAGTCATATATTGAGAAATATAAATTAGTTAATTTTACGTCGATTAATAAATAACTTATAAAATGAGAAAATTAATAATTTGGAGTGTTGCAAGTTTGATGACGCTTTTGGTGTTGGTTCAATGTAAGCAAAAAAACGAAGGCTATGAGCCGGTACAAAACAGTGAAATAACAACAAGCACAAATCTAAAACATGTTACTGTTAAAGAGGTTTTAAAGGCAAATGCTTATACGTATCTTTTTGTTTCTGAGGGTGAAAAAGAATATTGGATAGCCATTCCTTTAACAGATGTTGAAGTTGGAAAAACCTATGCTTATGAAAACGGTATGGAAATGAAAAACTTTGAGAGTAAAGATTTAAACAGAACTTTTGAATCTGTATATTTTGTTGAAAGTTTAGTTGATCCAAGTGCTCCTGTAAAAACAACTGCAGAAGCAACATCAAATCCTCATGGAGGAAATGCTGTAAGTGAAAATGGTGAAACTAAGACTCAATTATCTGAAGGAATTGTTTTAGCAAAAGGAGCTATTTCATTACATGATTTATTCTCTGGAAAAGATAAATTAGCAGGTAAAGCTGTTACTTTAACAGGAAAAGTTGTGAGTTTCAATCCGGAAATTATGGGTAAGAACTGGATTCACTTACAAGACGGAAGTAGTTTTAAAGGATTAAACGATGTAATAGTTACTACATTAGCAAAAGTAGCTGTTAATGATATTGTTACTGTTAAAGGTATAGTTGTATTAAATAAGGACTTAGGTTCTGGTTATAAATATGACATACTCGTTGAAGATGCAACTATCATAAAATAAAATTAAAAAGTTCGGGAAACCGAACTTTTTTAGTTTTAAGATTTATTATGATCGGTGAAAATAGTCTTAGAGTAAATTATCTAAAGCTTCATCAATTTTAGGATATTTGAATGTGAATTTTGATGATAATAATTTTTCGCAACTTACCCTATTTCCCTTCAAAATAATTGATGACATTTCTCCAAATAGAAGTTTTAAAATAAAGCTAGGAGCTTTTGGCAGCCAAATTCTTTTGTGTAATTTATAAGCAAGTAAATTCGTTAATTGTTTGTTTGTGATATGTTGTGGTGCAACCGCATTGTAACTACCAATCATATTAGAATTGTTAAGTGAATAAAGTAATAATTGGCATAAATCTTCTATATGAATCCAAGGAATATACTGCTTACCATTTCCTAAAACGGCTCCAATTCCCATTGTTATGGGTTTAATCATCTTTGCTAAAGCTCCACCGTTTGAATCTAAAACTACACCAAATCTCAACTTGACAACTCTAGTATTTTTATATGTTGAAAAGAGGTCACTTTCCTTTTCCCATAAAATACAAACTTGAGCTAAAAAATCATTTCCACAAGGTGATTCTTCTGTAAAAATAACATCTTTAGTTGTTGTGCCATAATAACCAACAGCAGAAGCTGAAATAAATGTTTTTAAAGAAATTTGATGTTTTTGTACTTCTTCAAACAATAGCTTAGTGCTTTGAATGCGACTATCTAAAATTACTTTTTTACGCTTTTTTGTCCACCTTTTATCACTGATATTAGCTCCCGCCAAATGAATGATGTGTTGAACGTTTGTTAATGCATTTGGTTCAATATAATTTTTAGAAAAATCCCAAACAAATTGATTGCTCGCTTTTTTAGTGCGACTTAAAAATCTAACTTCAAAATTATTTAATTTCAAAAGCATAGCTACAGATTTAGAAATCATACCAGAAACTCCAGTAATTAAAACAATTTCTTTTGGCTTATTATAATTCATTTAATTTTTAGGATATATGAAACTATTTAAAAGTACAAATATTAAGTATCTATTAAAGCATCTTTTTATTTTAATTTTTTGAATGATAACTTATTGTTTATGTATGTATAGTTGGTTCAGATTTGATTTTCTATACTTTTCTCAGACGTTTGAAATTTAATATTTTTTCATATTAACAAACAAAACAATTATGATGTAAAAATTTACCTTTTATATTTTGATAATTAATTTTATTGTCTTAAATTTGTTAATTCTTAAAAGAGAATAAATCTTATTTAGGGTTGATTCTTATAAATCATTAAAATGGATAATATTAAGAAAAAACTACAAGAAAAAGGGTTAAAAATAACACCTCAAAGGTTGGCTATTTTACAGGCGTTGATGAGTAATAAAAGTCATCCAACAGCAGAAATGATAATGGAGTATATCAGAGTTAATCATCCCAATATTGCCACCGGAACAGTCTATAAAGTTTTGGATACTTTTATTGAACATCAAATTATTAAAAAAGTACAAACTGAAAAAGATGTGATGCGTTATGATGCTATCATGGACCATCATCATCATCTATTTTGTTCTGAATCTGAAAGAATTGAAGATTATGTTGATATTGAATTGGATGAATTATTACAAGCATATTTCATTAAAAAAGGAATACCTGATTTCAAAATAGAAGATATTCGGTTGCATGTAAACGGTAAATTTTTAAGAATTGAATAATAAAAATCTGTAAAAAAAAAGAAGTTAAAACTACATTATATTGTCAAAGTTGATTGCAAATACTTAAAAAATGCGAAACATAAAATTTAATAATAAATACTTTTAATTATGTCAGGAAAGAAAAAAATAACGACAAACAGTGGATGTCCCGTAAATCACTATCAAGATTCTCAGTCTGTTGGATCAAGAGGACCATTGTTATTGCAAGATTTTTTCTTGCATGAAAAATTAGCTCAATTTAATAGAGAGCGCATTCCAGAAAGGATTGTTCACGCTAAAGGATCTGGAGCTTATGGAAAATTTACTGTAACTCATGATATATCTAAATATACAAGAGCTAAAGTGTTTTCTAAAATTGGTAAAGAAACAAAGATTTTTGTTCGTTTTTCTACAGTTGGTGGTGAAAAAGGGTCAGCAGATACAGAACGCGATCCACGTGGCTTTGCAGTTAAATTTTATACAGAAGATGGGAACTGGGATTTAGTTGGAAATAATACCCCTGTTTTTTTTATTAAAGACCCTAAAAAATTTCCCGATTTTATTCATACTCAAAAAAGAGATCCAAAATCAAATTGTAAAAGTCCAACTATGATGTGGGATTATTGGTCTTTAAATCCCGAAAGTTTACATCAAGTTTTAATATTGATGTCAGATAGGGGTACACCAAATGGATATCGATTTATGAATGGTTATGGAAGTCATACTTTTTCATTGGTCAATAAAAATAATGAACGTTTTTATGTGAAGTTTCACTACAAAACAATGCAAGGAATTAAATCTTTTACAGATGGCGAAGCTTCAGATTTAAAAGGAAAAGATCCAGATTATGCTCAAAGAGATTTAGTGAATTCAATTGAAAAAGGTGCTTTTCCTAAGTATGCTTTAAAAATCCAAATTATGGATTTAAAACAGGCTCGTGAATTTAAGTGGAATCCTTTTGATTTAACAAAAGTTTGGCCACATAAAGATTTCCCATTAATGGATGTTGGAGTATTAGAACTAAATCAAATACCAGACAATTATTTTCAAGATGTTGAACAAGCAGCTTTTGCACCTGCAAATCTTGTTGATGGTATCGGGTTTTCTCCTGATAAAATGTTGCAAGGTCGCATTTTAGCTTATCCAGATGCACATAGATATCGTATTGGAGTAAACTTTGAATCACTTCCAGTAAATAAATGTCCATACGCAACTACAAACTATCATAGAGATGGTGCCATGAGATTTGATGGAAATGGAGGAGATTCGCCCAATTATTATCCAAATAGTTTTGATGGAAATTATGAAGATGAAAAATACAAGGGTCAGCCTTATGAATTAGATAGTAATGAAGTGGCTTATTTTGATAGAAATGAAAATGATGATGATCATTATTCACAACCCGGAAAATTATTTGATGAGGTAATGACTGAGCAAGAACAGAAAAATACCATCAATAATATTATTGGTGCTATGAGTGGAATTTCCGGTGTTAAAAAAGATGAAATAATCAATCGTCAACTGTGTCATTGGTTTAGAGCAAGTAAAAAATTAGGAACTGAAATTGCTAAAGGCCTTGGAGTGAATATAGATGATTTTAAAAAATAAAAAAACAAAAAGTTAAAGAATTAATAAAATGAATAACTTAAACAGAATCGGATTAGACACCGATAAAAGTAAGGAATTAGCTCAATTATTAAATGATTTATTAGCCAATTATTCTACCTTATACCAAAATGTACGAGGTTATCATTGGAATGTAAAAGGCGATAAATTCTTCGAATTTCATTTAAAATTTGAGGAATTGTACAATAATCTTTTTATCAAAATTGATGAAATTGCCGAAAGAATTTTAACCTTAGGTTATACACCTAAACATAAATTCACTGATTATCTAAAAGAAACTGCTATTACAGAAAGTAATGAAGTTACCAATGGTTATAAATCATTAG
Source organism: Flavobacteriaceae bacterium (assembly GCA_030694835.1). Taxonomy (GTDB): domain Bacteria; phylum Bacteroidota; class Bacteroidia; order Flavobacteriales; family Flavobacteriaceae; genus JAGXRT01. The sequence continues at coordinate 10,623 of JAUYUF010000153.1, forward strand.
AAGAAATTTTAGAGGCTTTTAAAATACTATTGTCAAAACAACGCCATATTCTTAGTTTATCAGCAGAAATTGATGATGAAGGAACCAATGCACAAATGAGTGATTATATCCGTGAACAAGAAAAATTAGTGTGGATGTATTCAGCTTTTTTGAATAAAGGATAACAATATCATTTTAAAAATAAATATATAAAACATTGTAAACCACAAATTATCTGTAAGGATTTGACGGCAGAATAGTAAAAAAAAATCAAAAAATGACTGAAATTTTAAGGATAATATTACCCATATATTTTATAATTTATTTTGGGCTGGTCTTCGTTTTGAAGAGTTTAATAGTAGCAAAACGAATTGGAAAAAATCCACTTGTATTGTCAAATAACGACAGTGCTTTTGGACTAATTGGACTTTACTTCAAACTGACAATAATTGCAATGTTTATTTATGTTCTTGTATTTGCTTTTTTTCCAAATTTGCACTACAAATTTTTACCAATAATTTTGTTTGACAACTTAACTATGAAATGTATTGGACTTGGACTTTTAGCTATTGCATTAGTTTGGACAATTATTGCACAAAACCATATGAGAAATTCTTGGAGAATAGGTATTGATAAAGAAACAAAAACCGAACTTATTACATCTGGACTTTTTGGACTTTCAAGAAATCCGATTTTCTTTGGAATGATAATAAGTTTGGTTGGGCTTTTTTTAACGATACCAAACGCATTGACAGGAATATTCTTAATTTTGGGGTACATTTTAATTCAAATTCAAATCAGACTTGAAGAAGAATTCCTATCAATAGAACACGGACAAAATTATACGAACTATAAACAAAAAGTAAGACGACTAATATGACTTGAGCTTTTTGATAACACAGATTCATCAAAAACTCGTTTTATTTAAGATTTTTAAAGTTTCTTCAATCGTAAAAATTGGCGCGCTACAAGTGTTGTTTTTACAGATATAAATAACTGTTTTTCCTTCTATATATTTTCCTTTCAAAAAAGGAATATATTCAGAGTTCCCACCTGTAAATAAAACAGAAGGTAAATACTCTTTTTGCAATTGTAAATTTAATTTTGAAGATTCCTTTCCAACAACTGCAACAGTTGTATCTCCATTAGTTACAAATCCAAGCAATGATGCCCATTTCCCAGCATAAGGTCCACTATTGCTGATTTGTGGCAACATTTGATGGAGCGTTTTTTTAGCAATTAAAGAATAATTATCATCATCATAGAGCAATCCTAGTCTATATAAAACATTTGTAATTACTGCATTTGAAGAAGGAATAACATTGTCAAAAAGTTCATATTTCTTTACATATAACGAATCGCTTAAATTAGAAGTGAATGAAAACAATCCACTACTCGAATCGTAAAAATGATTAATACAAAAATCAATCATTCCTTTGCATTGATTTAACCATTTTTGTTCTAATGTTAGTTGATATAATTTTAATAAAGCTTCGGATAATAATGCATAATCTTCTAAAAACCCATCAATGGATGAAATGCCATCTTTATAATTGCGCCATAAGCTATAATCTTCTTTTAGTTGATTTTCAATTAAAAAAGTAGCATTTTTTATTGTCATTTCTAAATATTCAGGTTTGTTAAGAGTCTTATAAGCATCAATATATCCTTGTAATATTAAGGCATTCCACGCGGTTAAAACTTTGGTATCTGTAGTAGGTCTAATTCTTTTTTTGCGGTAATTGAATAATGCTTCGGTGCTTCTTTCAATTAATTCTTGAACTTTAAATTTTTCTATATTAAATTTCTCTGAAAATGTTTTAACAGTATAAGTTGTAAACAAGGTGTTCTTTTTATCCTCCCAATTACCTTCGTTGGTAAAATGATAATACTCTAAAATAAAATGGGCTAGTTCATCCTCAAAATTTAGTTGAATTTCCTCTTTAGTAAAAACATAAAAAGTGCCTTCTTCACCTTCACTATCAGCATTTAGAGAAGCATAAAATCCACCAGACACATCCATAAATTCTCGTTCTATAAACTCTATTGATTGGATAATGACCTTTTCATACAGAGGATTTTTTGTGACAATAAAAGCATTGGCATATAAACTGATGAGTTGTCCGTTATCATATAACATTTTTTCAAAATGTGGAACACGCCAAAAAGCATCAACAGAATATCTAGCAAATCCTCCGCCAATTTGATCATAAATACCCCCTAAAGCCATAGCCGTTAAAGTGTTGTTTATTGATTTTAAAAGATCTTTATCTTTAAAACTTTGTTGGTATTCTAAAAGAAAACTCCAGCCAACAGGAAGTGGGAATTTTGGTGCATTTCCAAAACCGCCTCGTAATACATCAATTCTACCTTTCCACGAAGAAAAAAGTTGTAAATACAATTCTTTTAAGTTTATCTTTTCATCTGTTTTAACCAATGGAAGTAATTGCTGTTTTTGAATATTTTGTGATAACTCAAAAGCCTCATCAACTAATTTTAAAAATTCATTTTCATAGAGTTGTTTTATTTGTTGTAATAACGAAATCCATTTTTGGGTTGGATAATATGTTCCGGCATAAAATGGTTTTCCATTGGGTAATGCAAATGCGTTTAGTGGCCATCCTCCTGAACCTTTAATTCCTTGTACAGCTTCCATATAAACTTGATCTATATCTGGTCTTTCTTCACGATCTATTTTGATGCAAATAAAATTTGCATTCATAAATGTAGCTGCATCTTCATTCATAAATGTTTCTCGTGCCATAACATGACACCAATGACAAGCTGCATATCCAATACTAATCAATAATGGTTTATTTTCTGTTTTAGCCTTTTCTAATGCTTCAATTCCCCATTCGTGCCAATGAACTGGATTATGGGCATGTTGTTGTAAATAGGGACTTGAAGCATTAATTAATTGATTCATATATTATGATTGAATATTAATAATTTCTGAGAATGATTTATTTTGACCAAAATTTGTGCTCATCAGGGATGTCTTTCTTGAAATCTATTTCAAATGGATTATAACCCAGCAATCCAAACAAATACCAAACAGAACTTGAGATGCTAGATTCAGTATCAGCATCTTTCCAAATGATTTCTCCTCCAAAGTTAGTAGCATTATTAGAAACATAAGGCAAGCCTTTTAGATTAGGATTTAAAGGACTGGTTATAATTGATTTTGACATTTCGTTGAGAAAATATTGAGCTTTTTCTAAATCATCATTAAAATAATAAGCTACGACCATTTGTCCTGTACCTTCTAACCAAACACAATCATTGTCAAGGTCAGAACAAAATCCTTTAATTATTTTATTGTTTGTTGTGATTTTATGAGTTGTTAAAAATAGAGAAGATTTTTCTAATGAAGATTTTGGAAAATCTTCAAAAATACAAGAACTCCACGAATGTAAATCTAATGCTTTTGAGTATTTATGTTTTTCTTCAGTTGTTGTAAGGTGCTGATCTTTAGAATCCCATCGATTTTCTTTTAAATATCTTAAAAGATTAATATGAAACTCATCAAACCCAAGTACTGCATGAAATGCATCTAACATACCTTCAGTATTTTTAGGAATACGATTTCCATTACCTTCTTGTCCGCCCCATAAACCTCCATCATCATCTTGTAAACTGCGTAACCATTTTTCAATAGAGCTACTTAAATGTTGATATTTTTGTGTTTTAGTTTTGTTATGATATGTGTTTAAAGCAATTAATAACCACGCATTGTCGCCCATCCAAGTTCTGTTACTAATAGTTCCTTTTGTGGTTCTCATTTGTGAAAATCCTTTGGAATGGTTTTTAAATTCTTGTGGTAATTGTGCTTCAAAGTAATTAAAAATGGCTTCTGCTTTTTTAAGATCATTTTGAGAAATGAATAAAATAGCTGTTATAGCATTATTGTATAGCGATGAGTTATTACTATAATCAGTATTTTTTATCAATCCATTAGGTAATTGTTGATGTTGTATCCATTGATAAATTGATTGTTCTAATCGATTTAGATTAGAAATAATAGTAGTTTCCTTAAAATTTTGAGCGTTAGTTTGAATTGTAACGATTACTAGAATAATAGTAAATATTTTTAGAGATGGATACATATATTAGATAATCATAAAACAGATATTTTAATTATTTAATTGATTCCAATTGCTTGATTGTTTTGCCGTAAGTTCCTCAATTTTTAATTTTAGAATCACGATAAATTTAACTTGTTTTTTTTCAAAAATTTGTTTGCCAACAGCACCATGTTGTTTCATAATGATTTCTAATGCTTTGGTTTTTGATTGATAATCATTAATAAATTCAACAGTTCCATACCCAATGATAGAG
>JAUYUF010000156.1 GCA_030694835.1 Flavobacteriaceae bacterium
CAAAGGAAAAACTAATATAGGTTACGGATTAACCGATGATTTTAAATTTAAGGATGAGCCCGAGAAAATTGACTTCGCCTCTTTTAAAACCTTTTTAGAAGATTATACACCAGAAAAAGTTGAACGCTATTCTAAAGTGTCTGCAAAAGATATTAGATACATGGCTTCCATTTATGGAGATCCAAATGTAAAAGTAGTTTCATTCTGGTGTATGGGGCCAAACCAACATACGCGTGGAACTTGGATGAATAATCTAATTTATAACATTCACTTATTAACCGGAAAAATTTCAACACCAGGTAATAGTCCATTTTCATTGACGGGTCAACCAAGTGCTTGCGGTACAGTAAGAGAAGTAGGTACGCTTACGCACAAACTTCCGCACGGTGTTGTTACTAATGAAAAACATAGAGAAAAAGCGGCTAAAATTTGGGGTGTTCCGGTTGAGAATATACCAGATAAACCAACGCATCATACCGTTTCAATGTTTAGAGCATTAGATAGAGGTGAAATTAAATTTATGTGGATACAAGTTACGAATCCAATGGTGTCGATGCCTCATTTAAATCGATATAGAAAAGCAGCAGAAAAAGAAGGTAGATTCATTGTAGTTTCTGATGTTTATCCAACACCTACAACAGATATTGCCGATGTTATTTTACCATCAGCTATGTGGATAGAAAAATCTGGATTGTTTGGTAATTCAGAGCGCAGAACGCAATTTTGGGAACGCTTGGTTGCACCTCCAGGTGAAGCAATGGATGACGGAATGCAACTAATGGAAGTGGCAAGACGTATGGGATACGAAAAACAATTCCCGTACAGCAATGATAAATTTGTAGAAGAAGTTTACACCGAATACACTCAACATCATGCTGGTAAAAAGCACGGAATGGCTCCTTTAGAGGTGCTGAAAAAAGAATCTGGAATGATTTGGCCTTATGTTGATGGAAAACCAACAAAATGGCGGTTTAATTCAAAATATGATCCCGCTTGTGAAACAGAAGGCTTCCATTTCTATGGAAATGAAGATGGAAGAGCAACGATTTGGCAAAGACCTTATGAACCAGCTGCAGAAAGTCCAGATGCTGACTATCCTTTTTGGTTAAATACGGGTAGAGTTGTTGAACATTGGCATACAGGATCAATGACACGTCGTATTTCTGTCTTGCATAAAGCGATGCCAAATTCGTATGTAGAATTAAATCCAGAGCAAGCAAAAGAAATGGGAATTAAAAATAAAGATAAAGTAAGAATTTCATCAAGAAGAGGAAGTGTTGTAATGATTGCCTCGGTAAATGAACGAGGTATTCCGACAAGAGGGCAAGTTTTTGTGCCGTTTTTTGATGAGCATTTCTTAATTAATGAAGTAACCTTGGATTCTTATTGTCCAATTTCTGGTGAACCTGATTATAAAAAATGTGCTGTAAAAGTGCAAAAAGTATAAGAAGATGAAACAGTTAAAAATAATAAGTCTAGTTGTTCTACTCATGATAGCTGCCGTAATTATTATCGGCAGAAGTATAACGGCAACTTATGAGAGAACTTCACTTGAAACGGAACAAGTTTTAGGTAAAACAGCAAGTGAGACTGAAAGTTTAGCAATTAACTTATTGGATAAGAATAATATTATTGACCAAACAAAAGTTACGAATGCTAGAAGTGAGTATTTTAAAAACAGAGCATACCAAGGAGCTCCACCAACAATTCCTCATGAAGTTTACGAAAGAGATATGGGTGATGATAGTTGTTTGCAATGTCATAAAAATGGTGGTTATGTAGATAAATTTAAAGCCCATGCACCCATTGTTCCTCATCCTGAGATGGTGAATTGTAGACAATGCCATGTGGCAGTTATAAGTAACACCATTTTTAAAGCATCAAATTGGAATGCTATGAATAATATTCCTACTTACTCTAATAAAGCTTTGCCAACAAGTCCACCTGTAATTCCACATCAACTGGAAAAAAATGAAGATTGTTTATCATGTCATGGTAGTTCAGGGTTAAATAAAATTCGTGTAACACATCCAGAACGTGCTAATTGTCAACAATGCCACGTGCTTAATGTTAAAAATACTCAAGATTTTGGTGAGTTTGTACGTAAACCAAAAGTGAATAATTAATCATTTTCAAAAGCAATATGAAAAATTACTTTAAAATTTGTTCCCTGTTTTTAATTGTTGCATTGGTCTCTTGTTCTTCAAACCAAGATAAAGAACAAAAGTATCATGGCAATTTTGAAAAGATAAAGGCTTTAGAAAAAGATTCAATAGAATATGAGGTAAAATCAACTGATTTAATAGGAAATACTCCATTAATTTTAGTTGAAACCAAAGAAGTTTCCTTTTTTATTCCTGAACGAAAATCAAAAATTCAAGCCTATAATTGTTCAGAATGCCACACTAAAACGATACCTGAATTAAAATTTAAAAATTTAACAGGTAAAAAAGCACATGATAGCATCAAATTAAATCATGCTACTCTTGAAGAGTTAACGTGTAACTCATGTCATCCAACTCAAAATTTAGATCATTTAAAAAGTAATTTAAATGCTAAAATAGATTTCAATCAAAGTTATAAAGTGTGTGCGCAGTGCCATTCTTCGGAATATAAAGATTGGTTAGGCGGTGCACATGGAAAGCGTGTTAAAGGATGGGTAAATCCAAGAATTTCACATACTTGTGTAGATTGTCATAATCCACACAGTCCAAAATTTGAATCCAGATTTCCTGCAAAATTAAATACCAAGAAAATTGAAGAAATTAGATAATCTATTCATGATTAATATATAGAAAATGAGTAAGGAAGAAAATAAAAATGTTGAAAACAGCCAAAATACATGGCATCAGATAACATCAGAAAATACGGACAGAAGAAGTGCTCTTAAAAAATTGACTGCCGGATTAATAGCAGGTGTTGGAATTGCATCAACATCCTGTTCTGTTTTTTCAGAAGATCAAGAAAAAGAAGCTTCTCAATTGTCTTGGGATGAGTTTTTTAAGAAAAATTACAAAATAATGTCTGACGAAGAACGGGTTCAAACCGTTCAACGATTGGAATCTTTATATGAAAAGAAAACAGGTAATACCATCAATATATCACATCAAGGACCTTTGGATGATGTTTTATTCGGATATGTATTTAATATTTCAAAGTGCCAAGGATATATGGATTGTGTAAATGCCTGTGTTGAAGAGAACAATCAAGATAGAGATTCTGAAATGAAGTATATCAGTATCCATCAGATAGAAAAAGGGCATGGATTTAATTTTGAAAAAGCAGAGGATGAATTTACTAATGAAGTTCCTTTAAAAAATCATTTTTATATAGGTACACAATGTTTCCATTGTGAAAATCCGCCATGTGTAAGCGTATGTCCAACAGAAGCTACTTGGAAAGAAAAAGACGGAATTGTGGTGGTTGATTATGATTGGTGCATCGGATGCCGATATTGTTCTGCTTCTTGTCCTTACGACGGCAGAAGATTTAATTGGGGGCAACCGCATGTGCCGGAAGAAGAAGTAAATAAAAATCAGCATTACTTAGGAAATAGATTGCGCAAGAAAGGAGTGATGGAAAAATGCACGTTTTGTATTCAGCGTTCCAGAAGCGGACAAAACCCGGCCTGTGTAGATGCTTGTCCAACCGGAGCGCGAAAATTTGGAAATCTATTAGATCCAAAAAGTGAAATTCGTTGGATTTTAGAGAATAAAAAAGTGTTTCGTTTAAAAGAAGATTTAGGTACAGAACCTAAATTTTGGTACTACATGGATTAATAAAACAGATGGATTAAAAATATACACATGAAAGTATTTATTCAGTTTTTTAAAGATAGTTTAGAAGAGGTTACAAGTGGAAGTAAAGTATATCATTTATGGATGGCTTTTTTAACACTAATTATGTTGATAGGAGCTTATTGTTACTATGTTCAAGTAGACCAAGGTTTAATAGTTACAGGCATGAGTGACAGTGTAAGCTGGGGACTTTATATTTCAAACTTTACATTTTTAGTGGGAATTGCAGCGGCGGCAGTAATGTTGGTACTTCCGGCGTACATATTTAAAGATATTGATTTTAAACAAGCAGTTTTAATTGGCGAAGGATTAGCCGTGGCAGCCCTGATAATGTGTTTGGCATTTGTGGTGGTTGATGTTGGAGGTCCGGCTAATTTATGGCATGTAATTCCGGGAATTGGTATAATGAATTTTCCAGATTCGATGTTGAGTTGGGATATCATTGTTTTAAATGGCTATTTGTTTATCAACATTACCGTTCCATTATATATTTTGATAAATGTTTATCAGAATAAAGAACCAAAGAAAAGCATTTATTTACCGGGAGTATTTATTTCAGTATTTTGGGCGGTATCAATTCACATGGTAACAGCGTTTTTATACCAAGGATTGCAAGCGCGTCCTTTTTGGAATACAGCTCTGTTAGGCCCCCGATTCTTAGCATCTGCTTTTGCGGCGGGTCCGGCATTAATTATTCTGATACTAACGGTCATCAATAAATTTACACTTTTAAAAGTGGCAGATAAAACAGTTAATAAAATAGCCATCATAGTAGCAGTAGCTGCACAAATTAATATTATCATGCTTATTTCTGAGTTGTTTAAGGAATTTTATTTTCCAACACATCACAGTATAAGTGCACATTATTTATTCTTCGGATTGGAAGGAAAAACAGCATTGGTTCCTTGGATTTGGACTTCTATTACACTGAATGTAATTGCAACTGTTATGTTGACTATTCATAAAATAAGAACCAATAAAAAGTTTTTATTGGTAGCTTGTGTCATTTTATTTATAGGAATTTGGATTGAAAAAGGTTTCGGCTTAATTGTTCCAGGTTTTATACCGGGTCAATGGGGTAAAATAACTGAATATTCACCATCATTTATAGAAATTGGTGTAACAATTGCAATTTGGGCAATGGGTGCTTTTATCTTTACCATTTTAGCAAAAACTGGGATAGCTGTTGAAATAGGGAAACTGAGATTTGTTAAAAAATAAAGAAATTATTTCTTGTAAAAAAAGTCCACAAAGGACTTTTTTTATTTAATATTCCATTCTTCACGAATTCTCAATAATTCATTATCAATTTTTTCTTTTGTTGTTTTTAATAGATAATCAGCATCATCAGAAATTAAAGGTTCAAAGTAAGTTATTTGAATTTCAGTTTTCCATTTTCCAAAACACTGAATAAAATGACGGATAAAAGTGTCATCTCCAATCCATGCATCTTCTTTCAATTTATATTCGATGGCAATTGGAACAACTGGTACATTTAATCTTGCTGCTACTGCAAATGTGCCTGTATGAAAATATATAGTTGTAGGTTCATCATGTGTCGTTCCTTCTGGTGTATTAAAAATGGAATACCCTTCTTTTAATTTTTGGTTCATTGCATGTATAGTTCCACTTCTACTTTCTTTGTTAGATCTGTCTACAAATAAAACACCAGTTAATGACGCTATATAACCAATCAACGGCCATGATTGAACTTCAATTTTTCCTATAGGAAAAGCCAAAATATCTTTTAAAATAGCAACTGCATCGTAATAAGTTCTATGATTTGCCATTAATATACAGGTATCAGTTGGAATAGATCCCTTAACCGTAATTTTTACACCTAATATTTTATTAAGTATATTATTAATAACAAATTTTCGAGTTGTTAATCCTCTTTTTACTTGTTTTTCTTTAGAAAATAAAAAATTAGTAAAAAACAGATAAATTAAAAACAAAAATACGGTTAGTAAAAACAATACAAAACGCGTAATACCAATAAGTTTACTGAACATAAAATTTTAATTAGAGGGAATTAATAAGTTTTTTTATTTGAAATAACTAAAACCTTTATGAGGATCAACATTTTTCAAAGTTTCATAAATCAGTTTAATCACATTCTCTACATCTTGTTTGTTAACCATTTCAACGGTAGTGTGCATATAGCGTAGCGGAAGAGAAATTAAAGCGCTTGGAACACCTCCATTACTGTATGCAAATGCATCAGTATCGGTACCCGTTGCTCTTGATGATGCTAACCTTTGAAAAGGTATTTTATATTCTTCTGCGGTATCAATAATTAATTCTCTAACATTATTTTGTACAGCAGGAGCATAACTAATAACTGGTCCACCACCACATTTAATTTCACCTTCTTTCTTTTTGTCAATCATAGGAGTCGTAGTGTCATGACAAACATCGGTTACAATAGCCAAATTAGGTTTAATAGTATGGGTAATCATTTCAGCGCCACGTAAACCAATTTCTTCTTGAACTGAATTTGTGATGTACAATCCAAATGGTAATTCAATTTTATTTTCATGAAGTAAACGAGCTACTTCAGCAATCATAAATCCACCCATTCTGTTATCGAGCGCTCTACATACAAAGTTATTTTCGTTTAGGATAAAAAATTCATCTGGATAAGTGATTACACATCCAACATGAACACCTAATTTTTCAACTTCTTCTTTGGTGTTACAACCACAATCAATAAATATATTTTCTAGTTTAGGTGATTCTTCTTTTCCTTTATCTCTCGTGTGAATGGCTGGCCATCCAAAAATTCCTTTTACAATTCCTTTTTTTGTATGAATATTTACACGTTTTGATGGTGCAATTTGATGATCACTTCCACCATTTCTAATCACATAAATTAATCCTTCTGGAGTAATATAGTTTACATACCAAGAAATCTCATCAGCATGACCTTCAATAACTACTTTAAAAGGAGCATCAGGATTGATAATTCCAACAGCAGTACCATAATTATCTGTAATGAAAGAATGAACATAAGGTTTCAGATATTCCATCCAAATTTTCTGACCTTCACTTTCATATCCAGTTGGAGATGGATTGTTAAGATATTTAGTTAAAAATGCAATTGATTTATCATTAAATAGAGTTTCCATACTTAAAATTTAAATTATTTTCCAAAAATAAACAAATGTTTAAAACTATCTATTTTTTAATTCTTTTTAAAAATGGAATAACATTTGCTAAACATGAAAGATACTTGTTTTATAAATGAAAATACCCTTAATTTTGCATTCGATTTAAATAATACTATGAAAACAAAAATTCTTTTACTTTTTTTAATAATATATTCATCTACATATGCTCAAAAATCAAAATCAATTAAAATTGATTCTTTAAAAACTTTTGGCGAGTATATAATATATGAAGGCGATACTTTAGTCATTGAGTTACGCGAAGTTCAGTTGTTAGATAAAATGAAATTTCCTTCTGATAAGGATAGACGCTATTATTTATGGTTTAGAGATAAAGTCATAAAATCATATCCATACGCAACATACGCAGCAGAGAAATTATCGGTACTTGATGAACGTTTGCAGAAAATTCCATCTAAAAGTAAAAGAAAAAGATATGTTTTAATGGCTCAAAATTATATGGAAAATGAGTTTTCTGATAAATTAAAAAAGTTGACTCGTACCAATGGTAGAATAATGATTAAGTTAATACATCGTCAAACAGATGAAACTGTTTTTAATTTAATTAAAGATTATAGAAGTGGATGGAATGCTTTTTGGTATAATACAACAGCATCAATGTTTGATTTATCATTAAAATTACCCTATGATCCTGTTAATGTTGATGAAGATTTTATGATTGAACAAATTCTACAAAGAGAATTTATTGATGGAACATTAATAGAACAAAAACCAAAAACACCTATTCATCTTGATGAAATAAAAGAAAAACGCAAACTTTTAAAACAATCAAAATAAAAATTATAAATAAAAACAGTTAAAAAATTGCTACAAAAGCAATTTTTTTTTTACTTTTGTAGTTACCCCCTTATTGTAACTCATTGGGGATAAATAGACTACAAATTCTTTCAAAATTCTTCAGAAAAAAGGTTTAAAAAAGGTTTGTATGGGATAGGAAAAGGTTGTAGGTTTGCACTCGCAAATGAGGTGAGATAAATGAATGGGAGAGTTCATTGAGAGTGTAATAGTAGGATAGAAAAAGGTAAGGCAAAAATAAATCAAAA
>JAUYUF010000157.1 GCA_030694835.1 Flavobacteriaceae bacterium
CAGTTAAAGAATTTAAATCAATTAGTTTAAAATCAAAGCTATATTTAATGCTATTTGCAACAACATTTATAGTTATGATTATTGGAGTTTCTCTCTATAATTGGTGGTTTCAAGAAATGACCGCTTTATTTTTAGTGGTTTCAATTTTAATGGGTTTGTTGATGCAAATTGGTGAAGAAGAGTTTGTTACTTCTTTTATTTCTGGAGCTAAAGATTTGTTGGGAGTTTCTTTTATTATTGGAATTGCGCGTGGAGTTAATTTTATTTTAAATGATGGTCAAATAAGCGATTCTATTTTGTATTATGCCACTTTTATGGTGGATGGAATGCCGAGTTTTGTATTTCTCCCGTCTTTAATGGGCGTTTTTGCAGTGCTCACACTTTTTATTTCATCTTCATCTGGATTAGCCGTTGTTACGATGCCTATTATGAGTTCACTATCAACTGTTATTGGTGTTCCATCAGAAGAAATTGTAAATGCTTATTTATTTGGATTTGGAATGATGAGTTTTATCACTCCAACCGGTTTAATATTGCCTTCATTAGCGATGGTCAACATCAACTATAATACTTGGCTAAAATTTATTTGGCCTTTAATGGTTGGATTGGCAATTTTATCGACTTTAATTTTATGGATAGGAGCATTGCTCTAATTATTAAATTCTTCTAATTCTTTAGGAGCTCTTTTAAGCGAAACATAAATTCCAAGTATTAAAGAAAGAGCAATAAACGATAATGAAAACCACTCTGGAAATTTGTAATGATGAGCTAATATTAGTTTAACTCCAACAAAAGATAAAATAGCTATTAAGCTATATTTTAAATAGAAGAATTTAGCTAACATATTTGATAAGAAAAAGTACATTGATCGTAATCCAAGGATTGCAAAAATATTGGAACTAAATACTAAAAATGGATCTGAGGTGATGGCTAAAATAGCTGGAACACTGTCAATAGCAAATAATATATCTGTAAATTCAATAATAACTAATGCCATAAAAAGCGGTGTAGCAGCTGTTATATGTTTTAATTTGATAAAGAACTTTTCTTCTTGCATATGAGAGGTTATCGGAATCAATTTTCGAACTTGTCTATAAACAAAAGATTTCTTTGGATTAAACTTTTCTTCTTTTGACATTAACATTTTATAAGCTGTAAAAAGTAGAAATACTCCAAATACATAGGTAGTAAAGCTGAATTTTTTAATAAGCATTACTCCAAAGAATATCATTAAAGCTCTGAATACAATGGCTCCTAAAATTCCCCAAAATAAAACTCGATGTTGATATTTCATCGGAATTTTAAAAGCAGCAAAAATTACTGCGATTACAAAAATATTGTCAATGCTTAATGAAAGTTCGATTAAGTACCCAGTAATGTATTTAACAGTGGCGTTTAAAGGAGTTAAGTTGTCAACATTGTTTATAATACCATCACTGTATAACCAATAAATGACACCTGAAAAAAGCATAGACATTGTAACCCAAACTGCTGTCCAAACAGAAGCTTCTTTTGTAGAAATTACATGAGGAGTTCTATTAAAAACACCTAAATCAAGGGCTAAAAAAATAAGTATGGCAGCAATGAATAATATCCAAACAATCATATTTCAAATGTTAAATTGAGGGTAAATATAGGCAAATATTTAAATTTCTAGTTAAGTGATAAAAAAACAAAAAACCCAATCATTGATTGGGCTTTGATATTATATAAGCAAGCGTTAATTAATCTATTTTACTTTATCTACAATAGCCTTAAAAGCTTCTGGATGATTCATCGATAAATCGGCTAAAACCTTACGGTTTAATTCGATATTATTAGATTTCATTTTGCCCATAAACTGAGAGTAAGACATTCCAAATTGACGAGCTCCAGCGTTAATACGTTGAATCCACAATCCTCGGAAATTTCTTTTATTGTTTTTACGGTCGCGGTAAGCATAAACCATACCTTTTTCTACCGCATTTTTAGCTACAGTCCAAACGTTTTTTCTACGTCCGAAGTAACCTTTTGCTAGCTTCATTATCTTTTTTCTTCTAGCTCTTGAAGCAACTGAATTTACTGATCTTGGCATATTTCATTCATTTTTTTGTAGTAGGCGAACTTTTTTGTTTCTTAATAAGCACTACTCCAGGGTTAATAAATTAAACTCTAATTTTTTGCATTGGTTTAACCTAATGCTAATTGCATTTTAACACTTTTCATATCTGTTTTGTGTACCAGAGCTGTATGTGTTAATTGTAGCTTACGTTTTTTTGACTTTTTAGTCAAAATGTGACTTTTGTAAGCGTGTTTTCTTTTAATTTTACCAGTTCCTGTAAGCTTGAAACGCTTTTTCGCACCAGATTTCGTTTTTAATTTAGGCATCTTCTCCTCGTATTTAATCTTGCTTATATATTCTTTTTATTTCTTTTTAGGGGAAATTAACATAATCATTCTTTTTCCTTCTAATTTTGGTAATTGTTCTACTTTACCAAATTCTTCTAAATCTTGAGCCAAACGCAATAGAAGGATTTCTCCTTGCTCTTTAAAAATGATTGAACGTCCTTTAAAAAATACAAACGCTTTTAATTTGGCACCTTCTAAAAGGAATTTTTCTGCGTGTTTCTTTTTAAATTCGTAATCATGTTCATCGGTCTGAGGTCCAAAACGGATCTCTTTTAAAATAACCTTTGTAGCTTTAGATTTAATTACTTTTTCTCTTTTCTTTTGTTCGTAAACGAATTTTTTATAATCGATAATTTTACAAACAGGTGGATTGGCATTTGGAGATATTTCAACTAAATCCAATTCCATTTCAGTAGCAAGTTGTTTTGCTTGTTGAAGAGTGTAAACACCTACTTCAATATTTTCTCCAACTAAACGTACCTCTTCAGCACGGATATGTTGGTTAATTTTATGGGCATCTTCTTTAATTACTCTGCTGCCTCTGTTGACTCTTCTAATTGCTATGGCTTTATTTTTTTAAGTTAAACGTTAAATTGATTTAAGGTTTCTGTAATTTCATCTTGCAATAAAGTTACAAAACTTTCTATTGATAAGGTGCCTAAATCAGCACCTCCGTGTCTTCTTACAGAAATTGTTCCTTCATTCATTTCATTTTCCCCTACAATAATCATATAAGGAATCTTACTAACCTCTGCATCTCTAATCTTTTTGCCTGTTTTTTCGTTTCTCAAATCAATCAGGCCGCGAATTTCGGAATTTTCCAGCAATTCTAAAACATTTTTGGCATAATTTTCATATTTTTCACTGATAGGTAAGATGATAACTTGCTCAGGTGTTAGCCATAGTGGGAAATTACCTCCAGTGTGCTCCAATAAAACGGCAATAAAACGTTCCATTGATCCGAAAGGTGCGCGATGTATCATTACTGGTCGATGCATTTGATTGTCAGAACCTTTATATTGTAACTCAAAACGTTCTGGTAAATTATAATCAACCTGAATAGTTCCTAATTGCCAACTTCTTCCCAACGCATCTTTAACCATAAAGTCTAATTTTGGTCCATAAAATGCAGCTTCACCATATTCAATTACATAATCTAAGCCTTTAGCATTTGCTGCATTAATAATGGCATTTTCAGCTTTTTCCCAATTTTCATCACTACCAATATATTTTTCTTTATTTTCTTTATCACGTAGAGAAACTTGAGCAGTAAAACTTTTGAAACTTAAAGAGTTTAATACATATAATGTTAAATCAATCACATCTTTAAATTCTTTATCTAATTGATCTGGAGTGCAAAATATATGAGCATCATCCTGTGTAAATCCGCGAACACGTGTTAAACCGTGTAACTCACCACTTTGTTCATATCTATATACAGTTCCAAATTCTGCAAATCTTTTTGGCAAATCTTTGTATGAAAATTGTTTGTGATTATAAATTTCACAATGGTGTGGGCAATTCATCGGTTTTAATAAAAAAACTTCTCCTTCATTTGGAGTTAAAATAGGTTGAAAACTATCAGCTCCATATTTTTCATAATGACCTGAGGTAACATATAGTTCTTTCTGACCGATATGTGGTGTCATAACCATTTCATAACCTGCTTTTTTCTGTGCTTTTTTAAGAAATTGCTCAAGTCGATCACGTAAAGCAGCCCCTTTAGGAAGCCATAATGGTAATCCTTGCCCTACTTTTGATGAAAAAGTGAACAACTCCATTTCTCTACCTAATTTTCTATGATCACGTTTTTTTGCTTCTTCTAATAATTCAAGATATTCTTTTAATTGAGTTTGCTTAGGGAATGAAACTCCATAAACTCTTGTTAATTGTTTGTTTTTTTCATCACCTCTCCAATAGGCACCAGCAACACTCATGACCTTTACGGCTTTGATAAGTTCTGTGTTAGGAATATGCCCTCCACGACATAAATCTGTAAAATCGGCATGGTCACAAAAAGTGATATCGCCATCAATTAAATTTTCAATTAACTCTACTTTATATTGATTACCTTGTTTCTTATATAAGTCTAATGCGTCCTTTTTGGAAACAGATCTCATTTTAAATTCATACTTGCCACGTGCAAATTCTATCATTTTATCTTCAATAGCTTGAAAATCTTTATCAGAAATAACATTTTCTCCTAAATCAACATCATAATAAAATCCGTTTTCAATGGATGGGCCAATAGTAAGTTTTACATCTGGATAGAAGTGTGTAATGGCTTGAGCTAATAAATGCGCAGATGAATGCCAAAAAGCTTTTTTACCTTCTTTGTCTGTAAAGGTGTAAAAATTTAAGTTTCCATCTTCGGTTATTGGTGTTGATACTTCTATTGTGTTATCATTGAATTTTGCAGAAATAATATTTCGCGCCAATCCATCACTAATGCTTTTGGCAACATCATAAGGTGTTGAATTAATTTCAAATGCTCTAACAGCTCCATCGGGAAAAGTAATATTAATCATACTATATATATTATGTTGCAAAGATATGGAATCCAATTTTTTTAACAATTTATTTTTTACACTTATAAATTATAATAAAGAAAGTCTTTTTAGAGGCTATAAATTAAATAATGTAGAAAATATAATCTTCATTATTTTAGTTATGTATTAAAAACAGGGATTAAAACACTGTTTTTTTAAGGATAATTCAAAAAAGTATTCTTTTATTTTGATTGTAATCTTTTGGTAATCCGAAATCTATCTAAAAAGGTTTAAAAAAGGTTTGTATGGGATAGGAAAAGGTTGTAGGTTTGCACTCGCAAATGAGGTGAGATAAATGAATGGGAGAGTTCATTGAGAGTGTAATAGTAGGATAGAAAAAGGTAAGGCAAAAATAAATCAAAA
>JAUYUF010000162.1 GCA_030694835.1 Flavobacteriaceae bacterium
ATTTGATATCCTTCAGCAACTTTTTCTTTGTTTATGGAAATAGAATTTTCACTCAGTGCTCTGCGAACTTCCGAATTTGATTTTAAAAATCCGGTTTCTGAAAAAGCAGCCACAATATCCAATCCGTTATTAATTTGTTCAGTAGTAATTTCTGCTTGTGGAACGCCTTCAAAAACGTCTAAAAAAGTTTGTTCATTAAGATTTCTTAAATCAGTTGCAGTTGAATTTCCAAATAAAATAGCCGATGCTTTTACGGCATTTTCATAAGCTTCAACACCATGCGTCATAATCGTTACTTCTTCGCCAATTTTCTTTTGAAGTAAGCGCAAATGTGGCGTATTTTTATGTTCGGCAATTAAATTATCAATGGTTCCTTTATCTAAAAAAGTAAAAATTTTGATATAACTTTCAGCATCTTCATCTGAAGTATTGAGCCAATATTGATAAAATTTATAAGGGGATGTTCTCCCCGCATCCAACCAAACATTTCCTTCGGCGGTTTTGCCAAACTTGGTTCCATCGGCTTTGGTAATAAGCGGACAAGTAATGGCATACGCTTTTCCTTGTACTTTTCTTCGGATGAGTTCCGTTCCTGTGGTAATATTGCCCCATTGGTCTGAACCGCCCATTTGTAACTTGCAATTATTGTTTTGATATAAATGTAAGAAATCGTATCCTTGAAATAATTGATAGGTAAATTCGGTAAACGACATACCTTCTCCGTTTTCAGAATCCAACCTGTTTTTGACTGAATCTTTGGCCATCATATAATTAACAGTGAGATGCTTTCCAATATCACGCACAAAATCGATGAGCGTTATGTTTTTCATCCAATCGTAGTTGTTAACTAATTCGGCGGCATTGTCTCCGCTGGTGTTAAAATCCAAATAACGTGAAAGTTGTTCTTTAACTCCGTCGATATTTTTTAACAAAGTTGCTTCATCCAACAAATTTCTTTCTGATGATTTTCCCGATGGATCTCCAACCATTCCAGTGGCACCACCTACTAAGGCAATTGGCTTATGTCCAGCAATTTGAAAATGCTTTAATAAGATGATTGGAACTAAACTTCCAATATGTAAAGAGTCGGCTGTTGGATCAAATCCGATATATCCGGTGGTTTTATTTTTAAGCAAAAATTCTTCTGTTTCGGGGATTAAATCACTCAATAATCCTCTCCAACGCAATTCTTCAACAAAATTTTTCATATGTGAATAATTAATTGATTTTTTAAGGTCATATGGAATACGCCAGTTTGATTAATATTTTTTCATCAATGCTTGTGTTTTGCAAACATGGCTATTTCATTAATTACAAATTTTCACAAAGATAAAAATCAATGTAGAATATGAAGTGTTTATAGAATATTTCTTTACTTTAGCCCTATGATATTAGTTACAGGTGGTACCGGTTTGGTGGGTTCGCATTTGTTGTATTGGCTTACCCAAGAACAGCAAAAAGTGCGTGCTATTTATAGAAATAAAGCAGGTTTAGCAGCCGTTAAAAATATTTTTAGCTATTATACTTCGGATGTTGAATTGTATTTTTCAAGAATAGAATGGGTTGAAGCTGACATTATTAATGTGGTTTCTTTGGAAATCGCTTTTGAAGGAATTACGCATGTTTACCACGCGGCGGCGTTGGTTTCTTTCAATCCGAAAGATTATTTTGCCATGCGAAAAATTAATATTGATGGAACGGCGAATGTGGTTAATTTGTGTATCGAAAAAGGAATTCAAAAATTGTGTTATGTAAGTTCTATTGCTACGCTGGAAAAAAGCACCAAAAAAGAACTTATTTCAGAATCGAGTGAGTGGAATGCCGAATCTAACAATTACGGTTATGCCATTACCAAATACGGCGCAGAAATGGAGGTTTGGCGAGGCTCACAAGAAGGTTTAGATGTTGTTATGGTAAACCCTGGAGTAATTTTAGGTCCAGGTTTTTGGCATCAAGGAACTGGCGAGTTGTTTAAAAAGGGCTTTCATAATTTTCCGTTTTATTCAGAAGGGGTAACCGGTTTTGTGGGTGTTCATGATGTGGCAAAAGCCATGATTTTATTGATGAAAAGTGAGGTGCAAAACGAAAGGTTTATTTTGGTTTCAGAAAACAAATCGTTTAAAGAAGTTTTGTTTGAAATGGCTGATCATTTTGGAAAAAAACGTCCTTTTATCAAAGTAAATAAATTCTTAGCAGAATTGGCTTGGATGACCGATTTACTACTAACTAAATTATCAGGAAGAGAGATTTCTATTTCGAAACAATCTGCAAGAGCTTCTTTAAACGTTTATGAATATTCGTCCGAAAAAATTAAAAAACAATTGAATTTTAAGTTTGAAAAAATACAAGATGTAATTAAAGAGACTTGTATATTATTTTTGAAAGATAAAAAAGATTAATAATCTTCCTCTTCTTCTAATTGACGTTTTTTCTTTTCGTCTAAAGATGTTTTTTCTAGCAATGTTTTTTTATCTTTAGTTTTGCTTAGTCTAATTGAATCTTCTTTTTTAGAAATAGCTTCATATTTGCTTTTCATTTCTTTAAGTCGATCGTCTACCGTTTTAAGAATTTCTTCATAGTCATCAATTTTTGTAGTGTAGTAAAAATTACTTTCGGCAAAACGA
>JAUYUF010000165.1 GCA_030694835.1 Flavobacteriaceae bacterium
ATTATCTATTAGAGCAGAATATGAAACTATTAATATTGTTGCCGCCATTTTAATCAACACCATTTTTGTTTATGCTGTTTTAAAATCATCTAAAAAAATTGAAAAAGTTTTAGGAAAAGGAGGTCTTGGGGTTATTAGAAAAATATTTGGTGTGGTGTTATTAGCGATAGCCGTAAAACTATTTGCTGCTAATATTTTAGGATTATTTAATCTTTCTTAATTTGATTTATAAATAAAAAATCCTGCTTTTGCAGGATTTTAGAATTTTATGTTGAGTTACTCCACTGTAACTGATTTTGCTAAATTTCTTGGCTGATCTACATTACAATTTCTCATTACCGCAATATGATAGGATAATAACTGTAATGGAATAGTAGTTAATAATGGCGTCAACGCTTCAATAGTTTCAGGAATTTCAATAACATGATCTGCTAATTCTCTTACAATTTCATCACCTTCAGTTACTACAGCGATAATTTTTCCTTTTCGAGCTTTAATTTCTTGAATATTACTAACAATTTTATCATAATGTCCATTATTAGTGGCTATTACAACAATAGGCATATTTTCATCAATCAAAGCAATTGGACCGTGTTTCATCTCGGCAGCAGGATATCCTTCAGCATGGATATATGATATTTCTTTTAGCTTTAATGCACCTTCTAAAGCAACAGGAAAGTTAAATCCTCTTCCTAAATATAAGAAGTTGGTAGCATCTTTATAAATCGAAGCAATATGTTTAATTTTCTCTTCTTGGTTTAACAACGATTTAACCTTTTGTGGTATTAACTCTATTTGATGTATATATCTATTATAATCTACATTAAAAATAGAGCCATTTGCTTTTCCTAAACGTAAAGCAATGAGTGTTAATAAAGTAATTTGTGTTGTAAATGCCTTGGTTGATGCAACTCCAATTTCTGGTCCTGCATGGGTATATGAACCCGTATGAGTTTCTCTAGCAATTGATGAGCCAACTACATTACATATTCCGTAAACAAATGCGCCTTTAGATTTAGCTAACTTGATGGCCGCTAAAGTATCAGCTGTTTCACCAGATTGTGAAATAGCAATTACAATATCCTTTTCTGTAATTATCGGGTTTCTGTATCTAAATTCAGAACCATATTCAACTTCAACAGGAATTCTTGCTAATTCTTCAAATAGATATTCTCCAACCAATCCCGCATGCCAAGAGGTGCCACAACCAACCATAATAATACGGTTGGCATTTAAGAATTTCTCAATATTATCATCTATGCCAGATACTTTTACCATTCCTTCATTTGGCAACAATCTACCTCTAAAAGTATCGGTAATAGCATTGGGTTGTTCGTGAATTTCTTTCAGCATAAAATGCTCATAACCACCCTTTTCTATTTGTTCTAAATTAAGTTTTAATTGCTGAACAGAAGCCTCTACTAAAGTATCATCGGTTAACTTTCTAACATTTATACTTCTACCTATTTTAATAATGGCCATATGATCATCTTCTAAATAAATAGCATTTTTCGTATATTCAATAAAAGGAGATGCATCTGAAGCAATAAAAAACTCGGAATTATTCTCTCCCACTCCAATTGCTATTGGACTTCCTAATCTAGCAACAACTAATTCATCTGGTTTTGTTTTATCAAATACAGCAATTGCGTATGCGCCTACAACCTCATTTAATGCCAACTGAACTGCTTTTCCTAACAAACACTTTTCATTAGTTTTAATCTCTTCAATTAAGTTAATTAAAACTTCTGTATCGGTATCGCTATGGAAAATATATCCTCTTTTAATTAATTCTTTTTTGATGGTATCATAATTTTCTATGATTCCGTTGTGCACAATAACTAAATCTCCTGATTGAGAAACATGAGGGTGTGAATTTACATGATTTGGAACTCCATGAGTAGCCCAACGTGTATGACCAAATCCGATAGTTCCTTTTTTAGCCTCTTCTGTTTCAAAAATAGCTTCTAATTCAGATACTTTGCCTTTTGTTTTTAATACATTGATATCTTCTCCATTAAACAATACAATACCCGCGCTATCATAACCTCTATATTCTAAACGATACAATCCGTTTAAAACAATCGGATATGCATTGCGATATCCTATATAACCGGCAATTCCGCACATACTTTTTTAATTATTAATTTCAGTATAATGAATTTCTAAACGAATACGTTTATCTACATCACTTGATTGGTTTCCGTGTAAAACAACGCCTTTTGGTGTCCAGCTATAGTCTCTAAATTTAGTATCAGTAGCCGACTGAGGTAAATCAGATGGGCTATAAACTTTGATTCCAAATTTAAATAATTCATCTGTGTTTTCTTTTTTCAAAATATCAGAAACATAATCTGTTATTCTAAATTTATATCGATATGGAACAGAGTCTTTATCTCTTTCTAAAAAGCCAGAAAAAACAGTTGGACCTTCTGTAAACAAATCTTTTAATTGTTTTGATGAGTCGTAATCGTATAAATATAATCTTTCAGGATAATTTTTACTGCTTGCATTTTTATCAATAAACATCAATAAACTCGCCTCATTAATTAACCATTTATTATTTCTTAAATTTTTAATATTTTCATTAAATTTCATAATAGCCATTGAGCCAGCAGAACCCTGAATGTATAATTTTGAATCGCCAGAAGTTGTGTTTGGACTAGCTAAAAATGGCTGTGCATTTGAGCCACTATAATCTCTTGTAATTTTATTGGCAATGATTCCTCCTAAATTAAAAATCATAGATCGTTTAGTACGGGTAGTGGTCACAACATTATTTGTTGTGGTTTCTACATCATTTGAATAATATATTGTTACTGTAGCGTCAGAAATATTTAATGATAATAATGAACTACTAGGATTTGATAAAGTAGAAGCCTCAATAAATAATCCTTTAAAATATTTACTAAAATCTTCTTGTGAATCAAACTTTGTTACTGCTGTATTTTCAACAAAAAGTTGTTTAAACTTTTGAGAATTTAATGCTAATTTAATCGACGGTTTTTTATCTGTTTTTTTAATTGTGTCTCTAGTATATACTTCAAATCCACCAGCTAATATTGGCTTTAAACGATCTACATATAATACTGTATCATTTTCATTTGGTTTAAAACTACCTGCATAAAGTGATGGAGTGTTTTTTTGATAATCTTTATCGGTATAATAAACCATATATTGAGATGGATTTGCGGGATCGAGGGTGTTTAGAAAAGTTCCTAACTCAAACACACTTAACTGAAATTCTACATCTTTATTACCAATTATTGAATCTAATTTAAAATTTGGAACGCTTTTATTAACTCCGTTAACACTTACTGTTTTGTTACCATCTTTTGTAGCATGATAAGGTATGTCTAAAATTACCATTTCAATATGAGGATTTTTCCCAAATCCACTTGATAAGTCAACTGGAAGTGTAAGAGTGCCAGCTACTGAAGCATTTATTTTTCCAAAATCTACATCATTATATACTCCCAATAAATATTGTCCTAACGTATTAGCTCTTGTTTTTTCGATGTTTTTATTAAACGCTACTACATCAACTGTATGCTTATTAGTGCTTAAATTATTGTTATTTATCAAATTACCACCAATGTTTTCAAGTTCTTTTTCGCAAGAAGTAATACTACTTATGAATACTATGAATAAGGGTAAATATTTAAGATACTTATTAATTGTCATAAAATTATGTGTGTTTTTATTGTAAAACCTGATTGAGGTAAAAATCAGTAATTGCATCCTCAATATTATCTAACGGATGATACGTTAATACTTTTTTATTTAATTTTTTGATGTACTCTTCTACTTCTGGATAAATAAAAGAACTACCATATACTACAGCATCTGAATTTTCAATTGCAATTTTTTGTAAATTAATATGAGTAGATTCTTTTATTGTTGTCAATTTATTTTCATCCGATATATCAAATTTGATTTTATCGTAAAGTTTATTGTCTAATGGACCTTTAAAACTATTATCATAAATTGAAGTCACTATTTTGCTTTCATTAAACAAAGCTTCATCTGCAAAATACGTTTTTAAATACAGCGGTAAAAGTGAAGACATCCAACCGTGAATATGAATTACATGTGGCTGCCAATTTAATTTTTTAACAGTTTCTACCACTCCTTTAGCAAAAAAAATAGCCCTTTCGGCATTGTCTGCATAAAGCTTATCATCTTCATCAGTAAAAATTGATTTCCTTTTAAAATACTCATCATTATCAATAAAATAAACCTGCATTCTTTCTTTAGGAATTGAAGCTACTTTAATAATTAAAGGCATATCCATATCATCAACAACTATATTCATTCCTGATAATCTAATTACTTCGTGTAATTGATGTCTTCTTTCATTTATTAACCCGAAACGAGGCATAAAAATTCGAGTTTGTCCTCCTAAATTATGAACCATTTTTGCTACCTCAAACGAGGCTAAAGACATTTCTGTCTCTGGCAAATAAGGTACTACTTCAGAAGATACATATAGTATTCGTTTATCTTTCATAGAATACGTTTAGTTAAAAGAATATGCAAAATTACAAAAATTTGTGTAGATTTCAGCATGAAAAAATGTAAGTTTGCGCCCTTTTAACAGTAATTAACAGTTTAATATGCAAGTTTTTTACAACTCAAAATCAATTAAAGACTATTTAAGCACTTTAAAAGAAAATAAAAATGTTGGCTTTGTCCCAACTATGGGGGCTTTACACGCTGGACACTTGTCTTTAGCCAAACAAGCAAAAGCAGAAAATGATGTTGTCGTAGTAAGTATTTTTGTAAACCCAACACAATTTGACAAACTAGAAGACCTGAATAAATATCCTAGAACTACAGAAAAAGATTTAGAATTATTACAATCAATTAATTGTGATATTGTATTTATGCCAACTGTAAATGAAATGTATGATAAAAACATTAAATCTGAACATTTTGATTTTGGTGGAATTGAATTTGAAATGGAAGGCAAATTTAGAAAAGGACATTTTGACGGAGTGGGAACTATTGTTAAAAGATTTTTTGAAATTATTAAACCTCATAAGGCTTATTTTGGAGAGAAAGATTTTCAACAATTACAAATTGTTAAGAAATTAGTTGAAATTAATAATCTACCTGTTAAAATAATAGGTTGTGATATTTTTAGAGAAGAAGATGGGTTGGCAATGAGTTCCCGAAATATCCGTTTATCTGAAAAACAACGAAAAGCTGCTCCATTTATTTATGAAATTCTGCTAGAAACAAAGAAGAAATTTGGCATAATTAGTGTGAATGAAATAAAACAATGGGTTGAACAGCAATTTACTAATAACAATTTTTTAAAGCTAGAA
>JAUYUF010000177.1 GCA_030694835.1 Flavobacteriaceae bacterium
ATTTGAAGCATTTTTGTTAGAACAATTGCTAATCCTTTTACTACTTTTTGGATGATTCCTAAATAAAATAATACCGATGTTAAAGCAGAAAAGAAGATAATAGTAGGTAATACTTGGAACGCAAAAATAAAACCATAAGAGTTGATATTCATCATGCCTCCTAAAAGAAATTCACTACCAGCGCGGGTATAATCTAAAATATTGATAAAGACTTGTCCTACTGATTCAAAAGCAGATTGTATAAAACTTAAATCTATTCGACGTTCACTTCCAAACATGGAAAAGTTAAAACCAATTTTATCTCCTTTTAAAATTCCAATGGCTAGAATAAGCTGTGCTAAAAGACCAATGGAAACTGTTTTCCAATTTATTTTTTTTCTGTTATTACTAAAAATAATTGCTATTAAAAGTAAAACAACCATTCCGATAGCACCTCTAAATATAGATTGAAAAGAAATCCCTTCTGTAGGAATAATTGCATTGGTGGTTTCTTGTGCAAAAAGTATTGTGTTACTGATACTGAACAACAATAAAAGGGGTATTTTTTTCATATAAGGTTGTTATTTTTTATTTCGTTTTTCAATTTCGTCTCTAATCTTTGCTGCTAATTCGTAATCTTCATGAGCAATAGCATCATCTATTTTTTGATGTAGTTCATCAAGTGTAAATTCATCAAAATCATTAAAATCATCTTCCTTAGTTAAAATATTTTCCAAAAAATCGTCTACTTTATCTGCTGCAGATAAAGGATCTTTTTGTTCTAATTTGAGAATAATTCCAGCTTTGTCTAAGATGTTTTGATGAGTAAAAATAGGTGCTTTAAATCGGATAGCTAATGCGATTGCATCAGAAGTTCTTGCATCAATAGTTTCTTCCTTACCATTTAGCTCACATATTAAACTAGAATGGAAAACGCCATCGACTAATTTGTGAATGATAATCTGTTTGATGTTGATTTGAAATCGTTCGGCAAAACTCTTAAATAAATCATGAGTTAATGGTCTAGGAGGAGTAATATCTTTTTCTAAAGCAATAGCTATTGATTGTGCTTCAAATGCCCCAATAACAATTGGCAACGTTCTCTCGCCGTCCATCTCATTGAGCACCAGAGCATAAGCTCCACTTTGAGTTTGGCTGTAAGAAATTCCTTTTATAGCAAGCCTGATGAGCGTCATTAATTGATAATAAGTAGGTTAAGTTGTAAGGTAACAAATGTAAAAAAAACTGCCTAATTAATGAGTTATTCACTCAAATAATTAAGCAGTTATGAACAATTAACAAAAAATGTTATGAATTTTGAGCTTTAAATTCTTTTAGTTTCTCAATAAACTTAGGAACTACCTCAAAAGCATCGCCTACTACACCGTAATCTGCCGCTTTAAAAAAGGGTGCTTCTGCGTCGGTATTGATAACAACTTTAACTTTAGAAGAGTTTACACCTGCTAAATGTTGAATAGCTCCAGAAATACCAATGGCGATGTATAAATTAGAAGTTACCGGTTTCCCTGTTTGACCAACATGCTCGCTATGAGGTCTCCACCCTAAGTCAGAAACTGGTTTAGAGCATGCAGTTGCAGCTCCTAAAACTTCAGCTAATTCTTCAATCATTTTCCAGTTTTCGGGACCTTTTAATCCGCGACCACCAGACACCACAATATCAGCATCTGCAATAGTTACTTTTCCTACTGATTTATCGACAGATGTAGAAGTTACTCCACTATTAATTAATGTTGGAGAAAAAGTTTCTTCGCTTCCAGTAACTGCTTGTTCTTTTAACCCAAAAGAGTTTTTAGCTAAACCAATTACTTTTATGGCAGTTTTAATTTCAGAATTATTAAAAGCTTTGTTAGAAAAAGATTTTCTTTTTACTATAAATGGTGAAGTTGAACTTGGTAAAGCTACTACATTGGTAGCTAGACCTGCATTTAAATTAACAGCAACAAGTGGAACCAGATATGTTCCGTTACTACTGGAATCAATGATAACAACTTGTGCATTTTCTTTTGTTGCTGCTTGTTTGATAACATCAGCATAAATTTTAGCATTGAAAGTTGCCAATGAAGTATTGTTAATTTTTAACACTTTTTCAGCTCCGTATCCATATAATGATGTAATATCATCAGCATTCACTGTTAAAACTACTAAGTTTGTTCCCAATTGTTCCGCTACTTTTTTTCCGTAAGAAGTAACTTCAAAAGCGGTTTTCTTAAATTTTCCTTCCGTTGATTCGGCAAAAACTAATACAGCCATATTTTTTCAGATTTATCTTTAAATAAAATTTTTATTAAATTACTTTGGCTTCTGTATGTAATAAATTAACTAATTCAGCTAAATTATCAGCACTTACCAATTTAACAGCTCCTCTAGCTGCAGGTTTTTCAAAATTGATGGTAGCAGTTGTGCTATCAAAAGCCACCGGCTCAACAATAGAAAGTGGTTTAGAACGTGCAGTCATGATTCCGCGCATGTTTGGAATGCGCAAATCTTTTTCTTCAACAATACCTTTTTGTCCTGCGATTACAGTAGGAAGTGATGTTGCTAAAACTTCTTTACCTCCATCAATTTCGCGTGTTGCAGTAACATTATTTCCGTTTATTTCAAATCCGATACAAGCATTTACAAAGTTGAAATCTAACAATGCCGCTAACATACCAGGAACCATTCCGCCGTTATAATCGATGGATTCTCTTCCAGCAATTACTAAATCAAATTCTCCATTTTTAACAACTTCGGCCAATTGTTTGGCAACAAAAAATCCATCAATAGGTTCTGCATTTACACGAATAGCGTCATCTGCTCCAATGGCCAATGCTTTACGTAATGTTGGTTCAGTAGTCGCGTTTCCAACATTAACAACAGTTACTGTTGCTCCCTGATTTTCTTTTAACCACATAGCGCGGGTTAAAGAATACTCATCATGCGGATTAATAACATATTGCACCCCATTGGTGTCAAACTTCGTATCATTATCCATGAAGTTAATTTTCGAAGTGGTATCAGGCACATGACTTATACAAACTAATACTTTCATCTGATATATAATTATTTAAGTGTTTTTTAATAATTTTAATAGTGGTTACGAAGATATGAAATTATTTATAAATATATTATGCGTGCATAATAAAAATTTGTAATTTTAATGTGGAATATTTATTATTTAATAGTATTTATTTCAGATTCCTCAATCATCAATGAAAATGATTTGTTGATAACAAATAGATATCAACTTTTGTCAATGAAAAAGTAATATTTAGTCAACTTTGTGGGGTGCTATTTAAGATAAAATATAATTTTAAATTGTAACTTTTATGGCATTTAAATTGACGTCATTTGAAAGTACTTTGCATAATTAATAGTCGTTTAAATTCAATCAAGTGAATTTTTGTATAAACGACTAAAATTTATATTATCAACCTTTATGAAAAAGCAAATTACCGTTACTTTAATCTTAATTTACACCATCACATCATGGGCTCAAATCAAAATTGGTGGAAGTGTGGTTGATGCGTATAACAATCCAATTCCATATGCCAATGTTGTTTTTATTGGTTCAACTGTTGGAACTATTACCAATGAAAATGGTCAATTTTATATTGAATGCAATAAAAATATTAATGATGTAGAGTTTTCGTTTATCGGTTTTGAGAAGAAGAGAATTAAAGTAAAAAATAAAGATCTAAATCTTAAAATTACACTTGAAGAACAAAGTAATCAACTGAGGGAAGTTGTTTTATATGGTGGAAAAACAAAGAAAAAAGGAAATCCAGCTATTGATATTTTAGAAAAAGTCTGGGCTAAAAGACAACAAAATGGAGTTTATTTATTTAATCAATATCAATATGATAAGTATGAAAAAATTGAATTTGACCTCAATAATATTGATAGCACTATAATTAAAAGTAAAATATTTAAAGGATTGGAAGTTGTTTTTGATCATATAGATACTTCTGAAGTTACCGGAAAAACCTATTTGCCCATTTTCATCAATGAGTCTTTGTATAAAACCTACGGTTCTAATCAACATCAGAAAAAGAAAGATGACTTAATAGCCAATAAAACCTCAGGTTTTGAAGGTAATCAATACATTATAAACTTTGTAAAAGATTTATATGCAGATTATAATATCTATGATAATTACATTCAATTGTTTGGAAAGAGTTTTGTAAGTCCGGTGGCTAAAACAGGGGTAAATGCTTATAATTATGTGCTTCGCGATAGTTCCTTTATTGATAATAAATGGTGTTATAATATAGTTTATTATCCCAGAAGACCTGGTGAACTTACTTTTAAGGGTGATTTTTGGGTTAACGACACCACATTTGCAGTTAAACAATTTAATATGCAAGTTTCTAAATGTGCCAATATCAATTGGGTAAAAGATTTATATATTGAGCAATTATACGAAGTGCTTAATGATTCTGTTTTTCTATTGAAAAGAGATTTTTTGATGTCTGATTTTAGTTATACCAAAAAGGATAAAACTAAAGGAATTTATGGAAAACGTACCACCAATTTTAAGAATTATCATTTTGATAAGGTTAAAGATAAATCATTTTATGATCAAGAAATTGATATTTATGATGTAAATATCTACAATAAAAAGAAAGAGTTTTGGGCAGAAAACCGCTTTGAAAAGCTCAATAAAGATGAAGAAGGCATTTATAAAATGCTCGATACTTTACACACCATTCCGAAGTTTAGAAGAATGGCTGATTTAGTCAGCATTTTAGCATCGGGTTATGTTGAGTTCAATAATTTTGATTACGGCCCTTTATATTCCACCTTTGGATTTAATGATGTAGAAGGATATCGTTTTAGAGTGGGCGGAAGAACGTACTTTGGTCAAAATGATTTATGGAGAATTCAAGGTTATTTAGCGTATGGAGAAAAAGATAATAAATTCAAATATGGTATATCAGGTAAATGGATGTTTGATAAGAAAAACAGATTAATATTTACAATGGGCAATAGGAGAGATATTGAACAAATTGGAGTTTCGTTGACTACAACCAATGATATTTTAGGAAGAAGTTTTGCTTCATCAGCCTTTTTTGCGAGTGGAGATAATGGAAAACTAACCAATGTAAATTTATCTAGTATTGGCCTACAATATGAACCTTCTAAAAATTTCGAAATAAAAGTAGGAGCATCTTATAAAACACTTGTAACAGCTTCACAAACTTTTAATCTTAATTATTTTGATAAAAATAATGTAATTAAATCAGATTTAGCTCAAACAGAAGTTGATGTCAATTTTAAATATACACCAGGTAGAAAAACTATTGGTTATGGTGTGGAACGAAGCGATGTAAATGATAAATTTCCAACGGTTTTTATCAATGCCGTGACAGGTTTAAAAAATACTTTAGGAAGTGATTTTGAATACCAAAAGCTTCAATTTTTTTATAAACAACCTTGGCAAATAGGAGGTTTTGGTAGATTTAAATCAACCTTAGAAATTGGCAAAACCTTTGGCGAAGTTCCACTCGGGTTGTTAGATGTCATTCCTGGAAATCAATCCTATTTTAGCATTGATAATGCTTTTGCTACTATGAATTATTATGAATTTGTAACTGACACATATGCATCTTTACAATTAGAGCATGATTTTAACGGTCGTATTTTTTCAAGAATACCATATTTAAGAAAATTAAATCTTAGAGAAATTATTGGCGTTAAAGGAGTTT
>JAUYUF010000054.1 GCA_030694835.1 Flavobacteriaceae bacterium
CAGTTGACCCGCGTTTATCAACAGCTGCAAGTAAATCAAAATATTGGTTACCCATCAAACCATCAACCGATATCGCACTTTTACTTTCATGGATGCACGTTTTAATCTATGAAAATTTATACGATAAAGAATATGTTGAAAAATTCGGATTAGGATTTGATCAATTAAAAGAACACGTCAGAACCTTTACCCCAGAATGGGCTTACGGAATTACAACTATTGAACCGGATATCATCAGAAAAACCGCTAGGGAAATGGCAGATGCTGCACCGGCGGTAATTGTTCATCCGGGCAGACACGTAACTTGGTACGGTGATGATTCTCAACGTTCTAGAGCCATCGCTATACTCAACGGATTGTTGGGCTCTTGGGGCAGACAAGGCGGATTCTATTTCAAAGAAGCTTTGAAAGTTCCTGATTTTCCACAACCGCCATATCCAAAACTAAATTGGACTTGGAGAGAAGCATCCAGTCGTTATCCATACGCCGAAATGGGCGTAACCAATGAATTTATTAGAAATTCAATTCCTGCCGATGATGTAAAATATCCAATAAAAGGATGGATTGTTGCCGGATGTAACCTACCGGTTGCAATTCCTGATAAAGAATTATTGCTAAAAGCCATAAATTCTTTAGACTTTATGGTAGTAGTAGATACCATGCCGATGGAAGTTACCGGTTTTGCTGATATTGTTTTACCAGAATGTTCTTATTTAGAAAGATGGGGTTCTATCCGTTCATCAACCAATAGAGAACCATCCATCGCATTAAGAGCACCTGCCATTGAACCATTATACGATTCAAAACCGGCTTGGTGGATGGCAAAACAATTGGGTGAGAAACTGGGCTTACAAGAGTATTTTAATTACACTGATTATACCGAAGTACTCGATTGGCAATTTAAACAAGTAGGAACTTCTTTAGATGAAATGCAAAAAATTGGCGTTAAAAACTATCCAAGAAAAACAGGTCCTTTATTTATTGATGAAAATTCCGATTTCAAATTTCCTACAAAAAGTGGAAAAATTGAATTCTATTCAGAAGAATTAGCTGCCATCGGACAACCACCAATGCCGGTTTATACCCCTCATCCAGAACCGGAAAAAGGATTTTATCGATTAAATTACGGAAGAGCACCGATGCATACTTTTAGCCGAACAGCCAACAATCCAAATTTACATGATTTGATGGATGAAAATACGGTTTGGGTCAATCCGAAAGTGGCAAAAATAGAAGGATTAAAAGCCGACCAATATGTTTGGCTTAAAAATCAAGATGGAAAAATATCCACTTTCTCCATAAAAGTAAGAGTTACGGAACGTATTCGATTTGATTCGGTTTATATGGTTCATGGTTTTGGTCATGACAATCAAAAACTGACCAACGCACACGGAAAAGGAATCAGCGATACAGAACTTATTACTTCGATAAAAATTGATCCACTAATGGGAGGAACCGGAATGCGCGGCAACTTTATTACTTTTTTAACTGAAAATCCACATAATATAGCTTAGATATGAGACTAGCAATGGTAATAGACACTAAAAAGTGTGTAGGATGTAGCGACTGTGTGGTTGCTTGCCAAACTGAAAATGATGTACCAATTGGATATTGCAGAGATTGGATTACTGAGACAGTAAACGGAACTTATCCCAATCTTACCTTAGAACTGAGATCTGAACGATGTAATCATTGCGATAATTCGCCTTGTGTTCGTTGTTGTCCAACAGGAGCAAGTCATTATGGCGCTGGTGGCGCAGTCATCGTAACCAAAAATGAATGTATCGGTTGTGGCGCTTGTATTGAATCTTGTCCGTATGATGCGCGATATCAACATCCTGATGGATATATTGATAAATGTACTTTTTGTCATCATAGAGTTAGTAATGGTCTTTTGCCGGCTTGCGTATCGGTGTGCCCTACAAAATGTATGTATTTTGGCGATCTTGATAATAGTCATAGTGAAGTAAGTCAATTGTTAAGAAATCGTAAATACAAAACATTGGCACCCGAAGCCGGTACAAAACCACAAGTTACTACTTAATTTAATTTATAATTTATGAAATAGCCATGTTTGACTTAAACACAAATATTAATAAAAAAATAAAATCAAACGGGCTATTCCATTTGACCTTTAAAAAACAATAAAAATTATCAAATGAAAGAAGAACTTTTTATAAGTGGAAGAAATATACCAAACATTGATCCGATATTACATGTTTGGCATTGGCCCATTTCTGTCGATTTATTTTTCGGCGGATTGGCAGCAGGATTACTCTTTTTTGCCGCACTATTTTATTTACTTGGCAAAGAAAAAGAATATCCATCGGTAGTTAAATTAGCGCCTTTTGTAGCTCCCATCGGAATTACCATTGCGTTGATTTGCTTATTTTATGACCTTACTCACAAAATCTATTTTTGGAGATTGTACATGACATTCCGTTTAGAATCACCAATGTCATTCGGGTCTTGGGTATTGATGTTTATAACGCCCATTTCATTTTTATGGGTTTTTAGTTATGCACGCGAAGTATTTCCAAAATTGAATTACAAATACGAAATACTAATCACCATAGAAAAATTTGCGATTGTTAACCGTAGAATCATGGCTATCTTATTGTTACCATTATCGGTTTCATTAGGTATTTACACCGGAATTTTACTTTCTGCATTCAATGCAAGACCTTTGTGGAACAACGCCATTTTAGGACCGCTATTTTTAACATCGGGTTTAACAACTGCAGCAGCCGTAATTATTTATTTTGCAAAAACCGCGGTTGAACGCAAACTGTTTAATGTAATTTTATTAGGATTGATATTCTTACAAATTGCCCTTATATCGCATATGATTTTAGGATATTATTCGGGTTCTGAAATTCAGTTAGAAGCCGTACAACTTTTAATGGGCGGCAGTTTTACCTTTATGTTTATAGGATTTGTAATTGTATTAGGACTCATCATTCCGTTTATTTTAGAATTATTTACCTATCAAGGATATAAGATTCCGGTTATTATTCCGGTACTTTTAATCCTTTTAGGAGGTATTATTTTCCGATTTGTTATGGTTGATGCAGGTCAAATATCACGCTATTTATATTAATTGATAAAACGAAAAACATGAAAAATAAGAATCTAATTTTATTCATCATTTTATTAATTATCAGCACCATCGTTTTTGTATTTCCTGTAATATTTAAAGGAAATCAACTTACACCAAAAACGCAGTTGGCAGCATTTATCAGCTCTGAAAGATATATCAGTGCCGATGAATTGGTAAATAAATTAGTGAATAAAGATCCATCAATTGTTTTGGTTGACATAAGAAGTGGTGTCGAATTTAAACAATATCATATTCCAACAGCTATTAATATTCCGTTTGATTCACTTTTTAATGATGAGTATCAAGCCGTAATAAATCAAGAAAAAGTAGCGGTGATATTGTATTCTAATGATCATTTAACAGCTGATCAAGCTTGGTTTTTATGTCATAGTTTGGGATATAAAAATTTAATCGTGCTTAAAAATGGTTTAAATGGATTTTACAATACCATTTTAAATCCTGCGCTTCCAACCGAAATCATGTCACAAGAAGAAAAAGAATTGTATGATTTCAGAAAAGCTGCCGGCATCTATTTTGGAGTTCCGTACCATAAAGTTCCTGAAAAGACACTTACAAATACAACGGTTGAAAAACCGATTGTTAAAAAGGTTGAGCCGGTTAAAAAAGTGAAAGTTGAAGTTGAAGAAGGCGGATGCTAAAATCAAATATAAAAATTGAAAATTATGAACGAAATAAATCTTTCAAAACTTATCACCGGTATTTTGGCGATAGTTATCGTAATAATTGGAATTACCGGTTTGTTAAAAATTGATTTTACAGCCGAAAAGTTTCAAAAAACACCCAAAGAAGTTCAGGAGCAACTCTTAAAAAAAGAATACTTGATCAATATTGAAAACATCCATTCAAAAGATTCCATCAATCAATATGTTTTTGTTGATTTAAGAAATCAATCGGATTTTGAAAATGGTCATTTGAACAATGCACTTCATGTTTTTGCATCCCAAATTTTAGAAAAAGAACCACTAAAATTATTCAGAAAAATTGAAAAGGATGGAAAAACAATCGTCTTGTACAGCAGCTCGCCACTCGAAACCAATAGTAGTTGGTATTTGCTAACCAAACTCGGATTTGAAAACATCAAAATTCTGAATGCCAAAACAGCATTTGTCAACAATGTTTTTGAAGTAACTCCTTTTAATTCAGAAAATCTTCCAATTGACATTGCCGGTTATATAAAACAAAGTAATGAAGTTAAAATGGAGCCAGCAAAAAT